>JAUVQC010000135.1 GCA_030598305.1 Actinomycetes bacterium | reverse complement strand
TCGTGGTCGGCTCCCTGTCAGAGACGATCGTTGGCGCGTTCGGTGCCCGGGGCGATGTGCTGGAACAGTCATCCGCATATCTCTCAATCCGCGTCCTGTCACTCCCCGCAATGTTGCTGGCGATGGTCGGACACGGTGTGTATCGGGGACACCAGGACACGAGAACACCACTCTATGTAGCGGTCGCGATGAACGTGGTCAACCTCGTCCTTGACCCGATCCTCATCTTTGGCTTCGGACTTGGTGTTGCCGGTGCGGCATGGGCAACGGTCGTGGCCCAGACGATCGCCGCGGCCGGGTTCCTCGTGCTCATGTTCGGACGCGATCGGGCCAGATTCGGGCTGGCCACCCACACGACCGGGATTCGAGGCCTCGGTATGGGCCGGATCCTCAGTGATGGCTGGCCCATGATGCTGCGATCCATGGCGCTCCTTTTTGCACTGACCGCTACCACGTTCGCCGCGACCCGTATCGGCACCGCCGAGGTGGCTGCGCATCAGATAGCGCTCCAGACATGGTTGTTCATGTCCTTCGTCCTCGACTCGCTTGCCGTGGCCGCGATGGCGATGATCGGCAGTGACATCGGTGCCGGTCGGCTCAAGGACGCGAGAGAGATCGCGAACCGACTGCTTGCCCTCGGGTTCCTCACCGGCACGATCCTTGCGATTGCACTGGCTCTGTTCGAGCCGTACCTTGCTGGGCTGTTCAGCGCGGAGCCTGTCGTTGAGGAGCTGCTTGGCTCGATCGTCTGGTTCGTGATCGTCCTGCAACCGCTCACGGCCCTCGTCTACGTGTGGGATGGTATCGGAGTCGGCATGAGCGCGTTCCGCTTCATGGCGGTGTCCATGGTTGCGGGCGCTGCTCTCACGGCGGTCGTGCTCATCCTGGTCGGGTCGACGCTCGTGGGAGTGTGGTCAGCGTTGACCGTGTTGGTGCTCAGTCGGTTGGTGGCCTTTGCCGGATGGCACCTGTGGGGGCCGCTTTCTGGCGAACGAGATCCATCCCCCGGGTCTCGGGTAACCGCGTAACAAGGTAGATCGAGATCAGGACACCGACACCGAGCGATGAGACGGTGGCTGGAAGTCCGATCCGATCGATGAGTAGCCCTCCCGTGGCGAATCCGGCTATCGATCCGATGATCGCGACGTTCGTGATCCATGCCGAGGATGTCGCTCTTACCCGTGTTGGGAAGAGTTCGGCGCGTTGGGCTCCGAAGGATGGTGCGAGCATGGTGGCGCCGAGGGTGGCCAGGAATATCGACGCCGCAAGGAACCATCCGGAATCGAGGAGATAGAACCCCGAGCCACCAACGAGTCCGATGATGAGCGCAGTGATGGTTGTAGGTTTCCGCCCGATTCGATCAGCCATCCTGCCGCCGATCAGGAGACCGGCGGCGCCGATTCCCGAGAAGACGATGAGAAGGAACCGTGCGGCTCCGGATTCCCACTGGAGGTCGTTGATGAGACGTTCGAGCACGAAGTCGAACGCAGGGGAGGAGAACGCTGCTACGAAGAACGCAACGCCGGCGAGCGGCCAGAAGTGTTTCGACAGACCCATGTTGAGCGCCTTGATGAAGGGAATAGTCGCAGCAGGCGCGAAGGCCCGGCTCTCGGGAAGGAAACGTGCAATGAGAGGGAACAACAACATGCCAAGCGTCGAGATTGCAAAGAGGATGCGCCATGCGTCATCGCTCTTCTCCGCCATCGGAAGAAGCACCAGTCCGAGGCCGACGCCGAGGGAACCTGCGAGACCGTAGAGGCCGAGGCCGAAGGCTCGTATCCCCGGTTGCAGCTCCTCAGCGATCAACACGATCGAGATGGAGGCGATGGCGACAATCGAGATTCGTACGAGTGCCTGGCTTATGGCGAAGACAACGATCGTCGGGATGAACGCGGTCATCATCGATCCCAGGGCCATCAGAGCGAATGCAGCCAGCAGTGGTTTGCGCCTTCCGGACCGGTCAGCAGCCATGGCGAAGAGGACACCGAGGAGCGAAGCCGCTCTGATCCCCGCGAACATGAGGCTCATCTGGCCTTCGGTCAGGTCGAATGAGAGTCGTACGAACGGAAGCGTGTGGGCCATCTGGCTCGCGGCATACGCAGCGATGAATCCGATGACCGATGTGAGGAAGATCACACGTCGATCAGACGGGCGGAATGAGGATGTTTGCGGTTCGGACGTACGCACGTTGCTCGCGGTGATTGACGGCAGGGCGCGAGACTACCAAGCCGCTGCCTGAAGTAGCGGGAACACCTATGCGCCCCCTACCGTTGTTCGACCGACAACCCATCCGGACCTACAAGGACGAACACCAGTGGAAGCCTCCCTCATCGCAGCTCTCTTCGCAGGAGCTGCCTCGTTCCTCTCACCGTGTGTTCTCCCGCTCCTTCCTGGCTACGTCTCCCTGATGTCGGGGTACGACATGGCCGAGCTCTCTGAGGGCGATGTGTCGATGAAGCGGGTGGTGGGTAGAACAGCGCTCTTCGTCCTCGGATTCTCAGCGGTCTTCGTCGGGCTTGGAGCGACAGCAACGTCACTCAGTGGATTCCTGAACCAGAGCATCTTCACGACGATCGCCGGATGGGCAATCATCGCCATGGGCCTGTTCATTGCGATCACCGCGGTCTGGACCCCTGGGTGGCTCCTTCCGGTCATGAAGGATCGACGGATGGAGTCCTCGGGTGTTGCCTCAAGGCTGGGATTGGCCGGTCCTCCCGTCATGGGTGCGGCCTTCGCCTTTGGATGGACCCCGTGCATCGGTCCCTTTCTCGCTTCGGCCCTGCTGCTGGGCGCGAACTCGGATACCGTCGGCCAGGGGATGCTGGTGTTGTTGTTCTACAGCATCGGCCTCGGCATCCCCTTCCTGCTCACCTCGCTCCTCCTTGCCAAGGCGTTCTCCGCGTTCAATTGGGTAAAGAGGTACCTGACCCAGATCACGGTTGTGTCGGGTCTGATGCTGGCATTTTTCGGCTACCTGATGGTGTCCGGGCAGATCGTCAACCTATCCGCCTGGTTCTCAGACCTCCTCATCAACCTCGGATTGGATGGCTTGGCCGAAGTGTGATCCCGATTCGGTAATGTCCCCATAATGCGGATATCACTCTCCCAGGATGCGTTCATCGACCTCGCATCGACATACACAGTCGTCCCGGTCGCTGTCGAGGTGCTCGCGGACCGCTTGACACCTGTTGGGGTGTTCGACCGGTTGGTGGGAGACAACGACGGTTTCCTCCTTGAGTCGGTTGAGGGCGGCGAGCGGTGGGGTCGTTGGAGCTTCGTCGGCTGGGATCCTGCGTTCACGCTCACGGCACGAGCAGGCGTGTCAGAGGTTTCAACCAAACTCGAACTGGTCGGATCTGATCCGTTGGAGGTATTCGAATCAGTGGTCGGCCGGTTCTCGACGCCTCCAGATGACCTGCTCGGCTTCGCTGGTCCGATTCCTCCCCTCCACAGTGGCGCTGTCGGATTCCTTGGCTATGACACCGTTCGATACATCGAGACGCTGCCGAACATGCCCAACGATGATCGAGATCTCCCTGAGATGCAGTGGCAGTTCGTCGGCGGCGTCGCGGCGATCGATCGATTGAGAGAGACAATCACCCTCATCGTCAACGTCTTTGTCGACGATGACCCAGGGTCACAGTACCTGTCAGCGGTTGAGACGCTTGATACGGCGGTCGCGGATCTGAAATCCCAAGCCATGAGCGACGTCGTGGGTCGACCCGCGTTCGACGTCCTGCCCGACGCAGAGGCCAATCTCTCCAGGGAGTCCTTCGAGGACGCCGTGAGAACGTGTATCGGGTACATCGAGGCTGGCGACGCACTCCAGATCGTGCCGTCCATTCGATTCGAAACCGATTTCAATGGCGATGCATTCGCTGTGTATCGGGCTCTGCGACTCGTGAACCCCTCACCCTTCATGTTCTTCGTCCGGTCCGATGACTTCGCCATCGTCGGTTCCTCTCCCGAGTTGATGTCGCGCGTAAGGGAGGGACGGGCCTACTCGCGGCCGATCGCAGGGACGAGGCCGAGGGGAGCAACGGAGGAGGCCGATCTGGCGCTCGAACTGGAGTTGCTCGCGGACCCCAAGGAACGGGCCGAGCACACGATGTTGATAGATCTGGCCCGGAACGACCTCGGGCGTGTGTGTGAATTCGGAAGCGTGGTCGTTGACGACCTCATGGCTATTGAGCGCTACTCCCATGTGATGCACATAGTGTCGGGAGTGTCCGGCAACCTCCGTGACGATATTGGGCCTGTTGATGTCCTACGAGCGACGTTCCCCCACGGCACGGTTTCCGGCGCTCCGAAGGTCAGGGCCATGGAGATCATCGACGAAATCGAGCCGACGGCGCGCGGTCCCTACGCGG
This sequence comes from Actinomycetes bacterium, assembly GCA_030598305.1. Next base: position 19 of record JAUVQC010000135.1, on the reverse strand, counting down.
GAGCTGTTGGGTACATCGA
>JAUVQC010000040.1 GCA_030598305.1 Actinomycetes bacterium | reverse complement strand
TGTCGCCGTATGCATTCCTGAGATCGAACTCATGGTGGAGAAGGTCGCTGATCGCCATGGCGGGAATGACTCCAGGCGTGATCACCCCGGCCGCAGAATGGATCGTCGACGGCAGGTCGAGGCTCTCCACACGGTCGAGGACCAGCGACGCAGGACCGATGATGTCGTCCCACTCGACAATGACCTCGCCAAAGGACATATGACGTCGCAGGACGAGGTGCTCCTCGGTCCACGCATCACTCGCAAATCCGTCGAAGTTGCGGTGCAGTACGTCGAAGGACACGCCGGTGAGGTGCCTGAGCACATCAAGCGCAGACCACTCGGGCGTAGCCGGGACCGCAATGTCAGCGTCGCGCCCATCCATGAACTCGACGACCCGCCCCTGTCCGCGTGCGTATGCCTCTGCGTACATACCCCAACCCTAGAGCACCCGCGGCGAACCCACAGAAGTGATTCCGTGGTTCTGTGGGCTGTGCAGGGGTTCCTGGAGTGGTGCGGACGCGGCTACCCGGGCAACCCCGCCATGGAAAGGCCATCGATCATCTGATCGCGGTCATCCTCAACAACGTACGCAAGCCGGGATCTGTGCTTGGAACAGCTGAAATTGGGTCGTACCTTGAGAATTTCTCGGACGTGCGGTTGGGCATCCTCGATTCGACCAAGCTGCGCGAACGTTGCAGCCAACACGAGATGCGACTGGAGGTACTCGTCATTGAGCTGCACGGACTTGAGACCCCATGTCAGCGCAGGCTGATAATTGCGAGCCATGTAGTGCGCGTGTGCAAGGTCATTCGCTACATCGAAACGGAACGGCTCATGGCGCGCCAAACGCCAGGCCTCACTCAAGGGAGCAATCGCCTCCAGATGCTTACCTCCCTTGTCGAGGCTGTTACCCAACATCTGATGACCGAACATACCGTACGGATTGATATCGATCACCCGGCGGGCATACTCAACACCGCCATCCGTATCACCCCAGGTGGCCGTCGCAAGAGCCATCGCGGAGAGAGCGAGGTAGTCGTCATCATCGAGCCGAAGTGCCGACTTTGCGTCATCCTGCCCTCGCTTCCACGGATTGGTCGTGTCGTCGCGCCACCCCGACCATGCCAGGAAGAACCACGCAAGGGCTGAACGCGCCACCGCTGCAACGAATTCTGGGTCCAACGCTCTTGCCCTGTCGAAAAACTCCAGACCTCTGAGAATCTCGGTCTCCTCGAACGTATTAACCAGGAATTGACCCTTGATCGTGAGATCCCACGCATCGAAGGACGACACGTCTCGCCTTGCCATGCGGCTGGCTGCTCCCTTCCACAACGTCGGCATCAGTTTTCCGATGATGGTGCCAACCAACTCATCCTGGAGATCGAAGATGTCCGTGAGATCGCGATCGTATTTTTCGGCCCATACGTGATGTCCCGACTCGGCATCGATGAGCTGAGCAGTGACCCTGAGCCGACCGTCCGATCGCCGCACGCTTCCTTCGACGACATGGGTCGCGTCCAGGTCCCGTGCAATCGTCCGAATATCGGCAGATCTCCCCTTGTAGGCGAACGTGGAATTACGTGCGACGACAGCAAGATCGCTGTGATACGACAGCGCCGTGAGCAGATCCTCTGTGATGCCGTCGGCGAAATACTCCTGCTCCGCGTCGCCGCTCATGTTGTCGAAAGGAAGAACTGCAACGGTGGCGAGTGTGCGAGTTGTCGGCGATGGGCGGATGGAACCAGCCTCCACCGCTGAGGCGACCTTCCACACGTGGACGGGCCTCGGAATGTTCTTCAGGCTGTGCTCGCCATCGTCGGCGAATTCGAATTCGACTTTGCCCCTGACGGCTTGATGGACGACATCGGTCACAGAAACTCCGCCTGGATCGGCGACCGATTCCACGCGCGCTGCAATGTTGACTCCATCGCCGAATACATCACCGGTTTCATCAAAGACGACGTCACCAAGGTTGATGCCGATCCGAAAACGCATCCTGCGAGGTTCGGGAATCTCGGTGTTTCGCGTTCGCATGACGTCTTGAACCTCAACGGATGCGATGACTGCTGCGACAGCGGAGGGAAACTCGACCAACATGCCATCGCCCGTCGACTTAACAATGCGACCGCCCTGGTTCAGGATGACCGGTTCGACGACATTGATGTGCGCCCTGAGCGCAGCCAGCGTTCCAGCTTCATCTTCAGCCATGAGCCGCGAATAGCCGACGATGTCTGCGAACCATATCGCGGCCAACCGTCTCTGCTCGAAATCCATCGTCAGACACTACATCCAACAAACCCCGGCTGAAAGAAGAACTGCGCTACGTGCTGAGGGCCTCAAGCATGGCTGATCCCATATCTGTTGGTGTCGGCGCCATTACGACTCCCGCGCCTTGCAGGGCTTCGATCTTCGCCTCTGCCGTTCCCTTACCACCTGAGATGATCGCACCGGCGTGACCCATTCGCTTCCCAGCGGGGGCCGAAGTGCCAGCGATGAATGCCGCAACCGGCTTGTTCATGTTCGCCATTATCCACTCCGCGGCATCCTCTTCAGCCGTGCCTCCGATCTCGCCGATCATGATGACACCCTCTGTTTCGGGGTCATCATTGAAGGCGGCGAGCGCGTCAACGAAGTTCGTACCGTTCACGGGATCTCCACCGATTCCGATGGCGGTCGTCTGCCCGAGCCCATTGAGCGTTAACTGGTGCACAGCCTCATACGTGAGCGTGCCTGACCGTGAGACAACACCGACCCTGCCCGGCGTGTGGATATAGCCAGGCATGATGCCGATCTTGCACTCCTGGGGTGTGATCACCCCGGGACAGTTCGGCCCGACAAGCCTCACGTTCTTGTCCTCGAGATATCTCTTGACGACGACCATGTCCGCCACGGGGATTCCCTCGGTGATCGTGATGATCAGTGGGACGCCCGCTTCGCCTGCCTCCATGATGGCATCTGCCGCAAAAGGTGGCGGCACGTAGACGACCGTTGCATCTGCACCGGTGACTTCGACCGCTTCGCGCACGGTACGGAAAATCGGCACATCGACCGAATACGTATCGGGACGGCCCTGGACGCCGGAGCGGTCGGTATCACCCTCGAAGTGGGCGGTCTGACCCGCCTTGGATGGGTGCACCGCACCGACAATGTTCGTGCCATAGGCAATCGCCTTGTCGGTATGGAACGTCCCGGTCTTCCCCAGACCCTGGACGAGGACCTTCGTGTCCTTGTTGACGAACACACTCATTTGGTCAGCTCCACGATCTTGACAGCTCCATCTTTCATGTCCGTCGCACTCACGACGTTGAGATCGGATTCGTCGATGATCTGCTTGCCGAGTTCAACATTCGTGCCCTCGAGCCGTACAACGAGGGGCACCTCGAGACCGACCTCTTCGACCGCGGCGACCACGCCATTTGCAATGACATCGCACCGCATGATGCCGCCGAAGATGTTGACGAAGATCCCCTTCACATTCGGATCCTCGGTGATGAGCTTGAACGCAGCGACGATCTGGTCCTTCTCAGCACCCCCACCGACGTCAAGGAAGTTCGCGGGCTCTCCGCCGACGTACTTGATGATGTCCATCGTGGCCATGGCAAGACCGGCGCCGTTGACCATGCAGCCGATGGTGCCGTCGAGACTTATGAAAGAGAGCCCGTACTCCTTGGCTTCGAGCTCGGCTGCGTCCTCCTCTGACTCGTCGCGCAGTTCGAGGACATCAGGGTGGCGATACAGGGCGTTGGCTTCGAACGCCATCTTGCCGTCGAGCGCCATGACCCTGCCGTCAGCGGTGACCACGAGCGGGTTGATCTCTACAAGATCGGTATCCATGTCGACGGCGAAAGCGGATAGCTCCTTGAGAAACGCGACACCGTTCTTCAACGTATCACCCTCGAAGCCGAGGCCGAACGCGATTCGTTTCGCCTGAAAGTCAGTGAGGCCGAAAGCTGGATCGATCTCCTCCCTGATGATCTTCTCCGGCGTCTCCTCTGCGACCACCTCGATCTCGGTTCCCCCCTCTGTGGATGCCATGACGATATTGCGACTCGTCGAACGGTCGAGCAGGACCGAGAGGTAGAGCTCCGTCGCGATGTCGATGCCCTGCTCGATGTAGAGTCGATTGACAACCTTGCCCTCTTCTCCGGTCTGGATGGTGACAAGGGTCGATCCGAGCATCTGTGTCGCGAGTTCACGAACGCGGGTCTCGGCAGCCTCTATGCCGCCATCAATTCCTTCGAAGACGACGGTGACGCCACCGATCTCAGGATGTTCCTTGAACCGCCCCTTGCCACGGCCACCGGCATGGATCTGGGACTTCACGACGACGACAGAGTTGCCCGTCGACTCGATGAGATGCCTGACTGCTGCAACCGCCTCGTCGACTGTCGTTGCCATCACGCCCTCAGGGACAGGAATGCCTCGTCCCTTCATGAGCGCCTTGGCTTGGTACTCGTGGATCTTCACATGTCCTCCTGACAGGTGATTGGGTCAATCCGTGAACTGTTCATCCACCCAGGCCTGTATCGCGTCAAGCGATGTGCCCGGGCCGAAGACACGTACGATGCCAGCCGCTGTGAGCTTCTCGATATCTGCATCGGGGATGACACCGCCGCCGAAGACCACGATGTCTTCCGCCTTGAGAGCCTTCAATTCCTCGACAACGCTGGGGAACAAGGTGAGATGTGCGCCGGAAAGGGCCGACAATCCCACGCCATCCACATCCTCTTGGACCGCGATCGCCGCGATCTGGGCTGGTGTCTGATGAAGACCGGTATAGATGACCTCGCAACCGGCATCCCTGAGCGCCCTGGCGACGACTTTGGCGCCACGGTCATGCCCATCGAGGCCTGGTTTTGCGATAAGTATCCGAATCGGCATCGTTGAGAATGGTAGGTGCGCCGCTGCACGTGTCGCCGAGCGGGCCACCGAGCGACCTAGCATGACATATGTGCTCGAGGTGAATCTGATCGTCGTTGTAGGTGCCTCACTCACACTCGTCGCTGTTGCCGTTGCCGTATCGATGTATCTCCGTCTTGGCATCGAGAAGTCGATCATCTGGGCATCACTGCGTGCTGCCGTGCAGCTCACAGCCGTCGGACTCCTGCTGACGGTTGTCCTCGGTTCCCAGTGGGAACGATTCCTTGCACCGCTGTGGATCTTCGTCATGATCGCCATTGCCGGCTACGTCGTCGCGAAACGATCCGGATCGACTGACATCGTCCCCGCCGCAGTTCTTGCCATCGGAGGGACGACAGCTATCTCGCTTCTCGTTGTGTTCGGATTCGGCGTGCTGCCCGCCGAGCCGATCCAATTGATCGTGATCGCTGGCATCACTATCGGCAACACCATGCCTGCAACCGTCGTGGCCGCGGACCTGGTCAATACGCAGATGTCCAAGGAACGCATCCAGGTCGAGGGTCTGCTCGCCCTCGGATTCACCGCACGACAGGCAGCGAAGTTCGTCGTGAGGGAGGCTGCGCGCATATCGCTGGTACCCCAGATCGAGCGTACCAAGGTCGTCGGGATCGTTGCCCTGCCGGGCGCTATGACTGGCCTGCTGCTCGCCGGTGTCGACCCGATCGACGCGGTGGTCCTCCAGTTGATCGTGATGTACCTGGTACTCGGATCCGTTGCGGTGTCCACCACGGTTGTGGCAGTGGTGACCGCATCGAAGTCCTTCACGCCTGACCAGCGGCTCAAGGCGATCACCTGACACCGGTGCTTCTCTGGGGTCCCCCAGTGCCGTATGTGGCGTTGGGAGCCTACAGAAACGCGTTACGTGGCCTTTTGGAGGGGGGCCCAGGCGAGGAGGAGGCGTTTGGAGCCGTGGGCATCAAAGATCACTACCGCTTCGGCCCTGTCCCCCGCACCGACGATCTCCTTCACAACGCCTTCACCCCAGTGGGTGTGAATGACCCGGTCGCCGATCGACACGTCTGCATCGGAGACCGTGGCGGTTGGCGTGCGCGATTCCATCGTACGGGACCGCCGGATGCGCTTGGCTTTCGTCATGAGGTTCTCGGGAATCTCAGAGAGGAACCGGCTCGGTCCGTTGTAGTTGTTGGATCCCCACATGTTCCGACTCCACGCACGAGTGAGATACAGGCGCTCCTCTGCCCGTGTCAGACCCACGTAACAGAGTCTCCGCTCCTCCTCGAGTTCCTTCGGGTCGCCGAGGGACCGCATGTGGGGGAACACGCCGTCCTCCAGTCCGGTGAGGAACACGGCTCGGTACTCGAGGCCCTTCGCGTTGTGGAGTGTCATGAGAGTCGCGGCCTCTGTGTCTTCGACGCTGTCGAGATCCGCAACGAGACTGATGGATTCGAGGAACATCTGGAGCTTCCCGACTCCGTCCAGCTGGTTCCATTCGTCCGGCCCCATCGAAGCAGGCCCCATCTCTTCGAACTCGGCTCCTGCGCTGAGAAGTTCCCTGAGGTTCTCCTCGCGGCCCATTGCCTCGATCGTCTTCTCCGAGCGGACCATGTCCAGGTAACCCGTATCGTTGAGGACGGACTCCAGCGCGGCCTCCGGACCGGCCGTAGCCTTGTCGGCGAGCACATCCATGACCGCCACGAATTCACTGATGGACTTTTCGGCACGCGGAGTGAGCGCCTCGATCTCGTCGACCCGGCGAAGGGCATCCATGAATGTCACTCCGGCAGATTCCGCAAAACGATCGACATGGGCGACAGATGTTTGACCGATCGCTCGCTTGGGCGTGTTGATGATCCTCTTGATGGCAACCTGATCGTCGGGGTTCACGACGGCGCGCAGATACGCAAGAGCATCCTTGACCTCTCTGCGGTCGTAGTACTTGAGCCCCCCTACGACCTGATACGTCACACCGAACCGTACGAACAGCTCCTCAATGACACGGGACTGTGCATTTGTTCGGTAGAACACCGCGATCTCATCGAGTCCGAGACCGATGTCTCGAAGCCGTGCGATCTCCTCGGCGATGTACGCAGCCTCCTCGTGCTCATCTTCAGCCTCAAATACGACGATGCTCTCGCCAGCACCTGCATCGGTCCATAGCCGCTTGGGCCGACGACTGGCGTTGTTCGTGATCACCGCGTTCGCGGCGTCAAGGATCGTCTGGGTCGACCGGTAGTTCTGCTCGAGGAGAACCACACGGGTATCGGGGTAGTCCTTCTCGAACTCCATGATGTTGCGCATGTCCGCCCCGCGGAAGGCATAGATGGACTGGTCAGAGTCCCCGACCACACACACGTTCCTGTGCCCGGCCGCAAGCATCTTGACGAGCATGTACTGCGCTCGGTTCGTGTCCTGGTACTCGTCGACGAGAACGTAGCGGAACCGGTTCTGCCACCGCTCGAGCACCTCGGGGAACGCTTGAAGGATCTCGACGGTGAGTGTGAGAATGTCATCGAAATCGACGGCAGAGGCCTCAACCAACCGTTGCTGGTACAGCCGGTATATGTCTGACACCTTCTCGTGGTAGAACCCTGAGTCCTGCCCGGCGTACGACTCGTAGTCGATGAGTTCGTTCTTGGCCTTCGAGATTGCGCCCTTCATCTGGCGGGGAGGGAAGCGTTTCGTGTCAAGATCAAGGTCATTGATGACCATCGTGATCAATCGAATCGAGTCCGCGTCGTCGTAGATCGAGAACGAACTGCGATACCCCAGTCTGTGGATCTCCTGCCGGAGGATCCGAACGCACGCTGAGTGGAACGTCGACACCCACATGTCGTTCGCAACTCTTCCGATGAGTTTCCCGACGCGCTCCTTCATCTCTCCTGCAGCCTTGTTTGTGAACGTGATCGCCAGGATCTCGTAGGGCGAAACCCCAAGATCTCGCACAAGGTGCGCAATGCGGTACGTCAGTACCCGTGTCTTGCCTGATCCAGCGCCTGCGACGACCAGAACCGGCCCCTCGGTGGCAGCAACGGCTTCACGCTGGGTGGGATTCAGATCAAGAAGGAGTTCGGACTCGGGCATGCCGAGAACGTAGTACGCCTCGGGTCGTACGTGCTACGACGCGATCACTGCCTCGTCCGATGCTGAGCCGCTGTGTGCATTGCCGCTCTCGATCAGCTCACGAAGGGTCTCGACGAGTGCACCCTTCGCAAAGTCCGACTTGTCGAAGAACGCATCGACGCCAGCACGCTCGGCACGTGACCTGTCCTCATCAGATGCGACACCCGAGAGCATGACGATCGGAATCTCCCCGTAACGCTGCCTCACCATGTGCACGAGGGCGACACCATCGGCTCGCGGCATCGAGAAGTCCACGACAAGAGCATCAACATCGTTCTTGGAGAGCGCCGCGAGCGCGTCCGACACGCTTCCCGCGGCCACCGTTGAAAACCCGTGCGATGCAAGTACACCGGAAACGACCTGGCGCACGCCCTGGCTATCGTCAACGACGAGGACCCTGTGGACCGGACCCTCAGATATCGACTCGGTCGACCGCAGCCGATCGGCAATACGGCCCGCGTCGACAAGCATCACTGTCTCGTCACCGCCGAGCAGGGCAACCCCGCTGACGACGGAAGAGCCGCTGAGAAGTGGACCGAGATCCTTCGTGGCCACTTCGTGCACGCCAAGCACCTCGTCAACGGCGAGCGCTATCAGGCCGGTCGGGCTCTGGATCACCATCACCTGTGATGGAAGACCCTCAACTTCCAGACCCGCAACGGACGCGAACGAGGTATATGGGACGCTCTCGTTGTTGAAGCCGATGGAGGATCCCTTCTCGGTGACCGAGATGGACAGATCGGGGATGGACGCAATCTCGACAACTGACGACCCAGGGATACCCCAGATCCGATCACCGGCGGTGAACATCTGCGCGCTCTGAAGCGCTCGGTGCGCAGGCATCGTGATAACAAAACTTGTACCGCGACCACGATCGGAGTCGAGCGTCATCGATCCGAAGACTTCTTCGACGATCTCGATGACGCGGCCAAGGCCGGATCCCGAGCCCGTGAACTCGGA
>JAUVQC010000037.1 GCA_030598305.1 Actinomycetes bacterium | reverse complement strand
CGGGATCGGTCCGATTGCGTGGGACAGAAGTGGCCGGCAAGAAGGCACACTCCATGGTTGCTCTCGGTGTCGGCTATGTCCCCCAGGTGCGGAACGTCTTCTCCTCTCTGACCATCGATGAGAACCTCTCCATGGGCGCCTATCTGCATCGCAAGGAAGCCTCGGTACAGCGCGAGAAGCTGTTCGACTGGTTCCCCCTCCTGGGCGAGCGCCGAAGCACCAAAGCGGGCAACCTCTCAGGCGGGCAGCGCCAACTCGTTGCGATCGCGAGGGCGCTGATGGCGAGCCCAACGATCTTGCTGCTCGACGAACCCTCAGCAGGACTCTCGCCCTCGAACGTTGACGAGATCTTCCATCGAATCCGCGAGATCAAGGAACGCGGCGTCTCGATTCTCATGGTCGAGCAGAACGCTCGCCGCGCCCTCGCCCTCTCGGACAGGGGATACGTCCTCGACCAGGGGACCAATGCCTACACCGGTACGGGTAGGGATCTCCTGCATGACACGAAAATCGGGAACCTCTATCTCGGGGGCGGTTAGCTCGACGCAAGACTCCACGCAAACGGACGAGGGACCCGAAGGTCCCTCGTCCGTTTGGCTCCTGGGATGTCTACTCGATGTCAGATGGATTCTCGACGAGTTGATCGGTGCCCGTTCCACCATCCGCCGTGAACGACCAGATCTGATACAGGGCCGATCCGGGGTCACCGGAACCGTCCTTGAAGTCGATCTCGCCGCTGGCCCCGACATAATCGATATCTGCCGTCGGATCGGCGATCAGCGCAGCGAGGCATGCCTCGGCGATGCACTTATCACCACCCTTGGAGACGCCAACCATTGCAGCCTGGATACCGGCCGTCGTGCCATCGCTTGCCTGGGCGGCCAGAATCACGAGCCACGCCGCGTCGTACGACTGCGGGGCGAAGAGCGTGAACTCCCCTCCCGTCGCATCCAGATATCGCTGGGCAAATTGCGCTGATGCTTCGCCCTCCGGCGTTCCCGGTGCGGTTCCCTCGAACCCGGCGAAGAGCGCTGCATCGAGTTCGGTCGCTGCGACGAATGTCGGGTCGAGGAGTCCGTCGGTGTAGAACCACGGGATCGACTGGTCTGCCTTGAGGAGCTCCTGCTTGAAGGCCTCCTGATGAATCGGGACCCCGGTTTCGGGGAACCCGATGAACAGCACCGCATCGGGGTTCTTACCAACCAGCGCGGTGATGATCGATGCAGCATCGAGATCCTCGGGGTTGTACGGAACCTCGGCAGCAACGGTGCCCTCGTAGTTGTCCTTGAACGCTTGGGTCAGACCCTCACCGTAGGAGTCCTGCCTGAAGATGATCCCGACGTTCTTCACGCCTCGCTTGTCAAGCAACGCAGCCGTGTACTCACCCTGCAGCGCATCGGAAGGTGCGGTGCGGAAGTACAAGCCAGCAGCGTCATACGTGGAGAACTGTGGGCTCGTGTTCGACGGTGAGATCATCAGAACGTTCGAGCCGGTGAGGGCATCGATGACCGAGAGCGAGATACCGGATGAAGCTGCTCCAACTTCAGCCTGGAATCCGCCGGCAATGATCTTGTCTGCCTCGATCGGTGCAGTGTCCGGGCTCGTGGCAGTATCGAAGTTCCCGGCCTCGATCTGCGCGCCGTGAACGCCACCTGTTCCATTGGCCTCATCAATTGCGAGTTGCACACCCGCCTGCATCCCCGGGCCGAACGCGCTCAGGTCACCCGTGAGTGGGAGCAACGTTGCAAGCTTCAACGCCTCTCCCTGGTCGGGAGCCTGTGTAGTCGTCGTTTCCTCGCTACCGGTTGTCGTGGTTTCGTCTACTGCGGTTGTCGTTGTCTCGCCAGCTTCGGTCGTGGTCGTGTCTCCGACGGCGACGTCGTCGCCACCGCTGTTCAGCGCGATTACGACGATGACGATGAGAGCCACAGCTGCAACTGCGATCCACGGCAACCATTTCTTTAGGTTGTCGTCCATTGAATGCCTCCATGTTGATTTCAAACACAGGCGATGCCTGTGTGGACGGGCAGACTAGGCACGTTGTGAGGGTGCGAGCAACAGTCATCGCCTGAGGAGCGGTACCGTTCGCCCATGGCTGAGTCCTCAGGATCCCACGCAGGCCGTCAGCGCCAGCGTCTCACCGCCTCGGTAACCGACTTCGATGTCGTACGCCAGAGGGCGCTCCTCGTCGGCCTGATCCGCTCTCGAAACGACAAGGCCCGAGGCGAGGCAAGCCTCAGGGAGCTGGAACTGCTCACGGACACAGCAGGTTCCGAGCCGGTCGAGTCGGTTCTCGTGAGACGCGAGCGCCCGACTGCGGCGACCTTCATTGGTAGCGGCAAGCTCAGCGAGCTCGTGTCGATCTCGAAGATTGAGGACATCGATGTGGTGGTCTTCGACAACGACCTTACCCCGGCACAGCAACGGAATCTTCAGCAGGCCTTCCAATGTGACGTCGTCGATCGAGTTGCCCTGATCCTGGACATATTCGCCCAGCATGCCCATACGAAGGAGGGCATGATGCAGGTCGAGCTCGCCCAGCTCCGCTACCGCCTTCCGCGACTCCGCGGCAAGGGCATCGAGCTCTCACGTCTTGGCGCAGGAATCGGAACACGGGGTCCCGGGGAAACGAAGCTCGAGACCGACCGGCGTCGAATCCTCGACCGGATTCGCAAGATCGAGACGCTCCTCACGGACGCCGAACGGTCTCGAGCTACGCGGTCCAAGCAGCGGAGACGAGCCGGAGACCCCATCGTCGCGATCGTCGGGTACACGAACGCCGGCAAGTCGACGTTGTTCAACAGCCTCACCGACGCCGATGTACTCGTTCAGGATCAGCTCTTTGCAACGCTCGACTCGACGGTGCGCAAACTCGAGCTCCCCCACGGTCACGAGGCGCTGATGTCTGACACCGTTGGGTTCGTCAGGGACCTTCCGCACGAAGTCGTCGAGGCGTTCAAGTCAACGCTCGAAGAGGTGGCAGATGCCGATCTCCTCGTGCATCTCGTCGATGCCTCCGATGCCGATCCGGACCATCAGGTCGCGTCCGTCCATGCTGTCCTCAGTGAGATCAACGCCGATGGCATCGACGAGATCATCGTGTTCAACAAGTCCGATGCTGTCGATGCCACCACGCTTGCCCGCCTGAGGGCGCTCCACATTGACGCCGTATTCGTGTCCGCCCTGACAGGAGACGGAATCCCGGGACTACTCGACAGGATCGTGGCTGGACTCCACGCCAAGACCGTGGAGCTCGATCTCGAGATCCCCTACGACCGCGGCGATCTCCTTGCCGAGCTCCATGAGTCAGCCGATGTTCTGTCGACCGAGCACAACGATACGGGTACGGCGGTCAAGGTTCGTCTCCCCCACGACGAGGCAGCCAGGTACCGGTCATATGTGACGTGAGATCATTGACAACGTGATCCATGAATTAGAATCGCACAAGAAACCGCGACACCCCGATCCGAGGCACACATGACGGCCGCAGAGACACTTGAGTACGCACAGACGTCCGTTGACCAACTCGAACGCGGAATCGGGTTCGTCCAGGATCGCCTTGCCCAGGCAGAGGGACTTGCCTCCAGGGTCGACGAGATCGCCGTGACAGCGGGCGATGTGGCCACCAAGGCTCGACGCGCATCGAAGTACGCGCTCTTTGTCACCGGAGTGGTCATCCTTGGCGCAGCGGTGTACTTCGCTGCCCGCAAATGCCCTCTCAGACAGCCCGCCGAGGAGCCCGACGAGACCACCAGCGAAGAATCAACGGATTAGTGCTCTGCTGCATCGGCGACCTGGCGGAGGACATCGTCGTCCAGCTGACCTCCGATATCGCCACGGGGACTGACACTGAGGCATCCATCACACGACGCCGCGGCGGAAGTGCCGCGAACGTTGCTGTGGCCGCCGTGTCCGCTGGCCTCAGCGTGCGGTTCATCGGCCGAGTTGGATCCGATGCGATCGGCGCAGCCCTGATCGAGGAACTTCGCGATGCCGGTGTCGATCCACGGGTGCAGGAAGCGGGCAGAACAGGAACCATCGTTGTGCTCGTCGACGATTCCGGCGAGCGATCCATGCTGCCCGACCGTGCAGCATCCACAGAGTTGGAAGGCATCGAGCCACTCGACCTCGCGGGCGTCGACTGGCTCCACGTGCCCGCGTACTCCCTTGTCATCGAACCACTCGCCACTGCCGCCAGACTCGCGATCGAGACGGTACAACAGACCTGTTCCGTGGTGAGCATCGATGCATCCTCCGTGGCGATCATCGACGAGATGCGAGCCGACACGTTCTCCGAGATGCTCAGGACCATCGGACCCGAAGTTGTCTTCTGCAATGCTGATGAGGCGGCTGCACTCGGAGTATCGGACTCGATGGGTCTCTCCGGTGTCGTGCTCACGGTCGTGAAGGCAGGTGGGGGTGCAGCTGTCGCCTTTTCAGGGGGCGGGGTCGTGGCCTCGGTGCCAGCGCTGTCCCTCAGTCAGGTACGTGACACGACTGGTGCCGGGGATGCGTTTGCCGCGGGATTCATCGCTGCCCGCCTGGCAGCATCCGATGTCGATCAGGCCATTCTTGAGGGACACAGACTCGCCGCGCACGTACTCACCGAGCACTCCTCGTAACCTCAGGCGCACCGCACACCGATCCGGAGACTTCCATGACGAACATGCTCATAAGCGAACCAGTACGCGAGGCGTTGGAATCGAATCGCCCAATTGTCGCTCTCGAGAGCACGATCTTCTCGAATCTGGGACTTCCCTCGCCTGCAAATGAGGAAGCACTCACACGCACCCTCGAGGCAGTTGTCTCAGCCGGTGCCGTGCCAGCGGTCACGGCCGTCATGGACGGCGTCGTTCGAGTCGGACTCGAAGGCACGGACTATGACCGCATTCTCGGTGAAGCGACCAAGACCGCAGAGAGGGACATTCCGGCTGCCATCACACAGAAGTGGCCTGTTGCTGCAACCACCGTATCGGCGAGCCTTGCCATCTCAGCAGCAGCCGGCATCAGGGTGTTCGCGACAGGCGGAATCGGCGGCGTGCACCACGGGTCAGCCGAGACGGGCGACGTGTCAGCCGATCTCGGCGCAATCGCGCGTCATCGGGTGCTCACGGTGGCAGCAGGCGCCAAGGCGTTCCTCGACATTCCTGGCACGCTCGAGCATCTCGAGATGCTCTCAGTACCTGTGGTCGGCTATCAAACCGACGAATTCCCGATGTTCTATGCACGATCCTCCGGCCTGTCGGTGCCTCTCCGCCTTGACTCGATACAGGACGTCGCCGCTCACGTCGCAGAGAAGTTCTCCTGGCAGAGCGGCGGAGTGCTCCTCGCTGTTCCGATTCCTGAGGCCGATGCCCTGTCATCGGATGAGATCCAAAGTGCCATGTCAGACGCGCTTGAGTCGGCGGCAGATATGGGCATCACCGGAGCCGCGATCACCCCACATGTGCTCGCCGAGATCTCCAAGGGACTCGATGGACGCAACATCCCGGCGAATCTCGCCCTCTCGGAGAACAACGCCCGTGTCGCAGGACAGGTAGCAGCGGCACTGGCCACGGCGTAGCACACGTTCCTCTCAGCATCACCACACGCAGGTGGCGGAGTAGTTATCTAGTGTCTCGGACACGTCGGAAGGAGGGGCGCATCGGGAGTAGCAGGTTCGTCAGGTCCCTCCCCGTCACAGAGATGGTCGCTGAGGCGGCCAGATTCATCGCGATGCGTATGACGCCGTCGCTAACGGCGCGTCGAATGGTTCGGGTGTGGTCGCCGTAGGCGCCTGCCGATGGCGACGGTGACAGAGCCTGCCAAAGCGGCCGACAGAGCGAGGACACCTTGACCGACGGCAATTAACGCATAGCCGGTGCCAGTGCCAGCCGTGTCAAAGCTAGGCGTCGAGTAGTAGAAGCCCAACCCTGTCCAATACGTCGCGGTGCCAACCAGGAGCAGAAACCACCATACGTCCGATGAACGCATGCGGCGCACCCGCTTCCAACGGTCGTCGATCGGCGGCGCTCCTGCTTCAGGACTCGACATACGGTCGATTTCGTTCACAACCATCTTCGGGATCACGAGATTCGCCAAGGGAATGAACCATCCGCCGATAGCCCAACCTGGCCCCCACCTTCGCTGCATAGCTCCCCGAGACTCGGCAGATCGATACGCCTTGTAGAGCCAGATGATGAAGAGAATTCCGGCGGACCACATTGACAGGCTGGTCCAAGCAGCAGAGTCGAATGCACCGCTATCGCTCGACCAGAGGGCCGCGAAGCGGCCATCACCATTCATGTAAGCCGACCAGTCGCTCCACGCCATCGCGAAGATCACCGCAGATACTCCATAGACAGTTGCCGACACCCACCAGAATCCGGCGACCGTGCCCGATAAACCAAACGAGAGCCAGCGACGAGGTGGCACGCTGTTGGCTTCGGAGTGTGCAACCGAGGGCGGCGCGAGTTCCTTGGCATGCGAGATCGGGTGACCACAGACAGGGCACGCAGCCGCTGCAGACGAGATCTCAGTGTCGCACTCGGGGCACGGAAACAGAGTCACATTCACAATCCCCTCTACTGGTCGGGCAGTTCCAAGGTCGCAAGGACTCGCTCCCAAACCGGACGGAACTTGGCCTCATCGTCGACCAGGACCTGGAAATAGACTAGATATCCGCCAAAATCGGTGAAAACCCACACTTGGTCGGCCACCAACGGTCGGCCTGTCTTGTTACCGACTATGCCTTCGAATTCGAGCAGAGTCGCATCCTGGCCACTGACCTGGATGGTCGAGGGGTCCGATCTCAGCGTGACCCCCTGGGACTCCTCCACGTCCACATATGTGGGGATGAACTCAGCAGTGAACTCGCTGGAAGTCATTCCGAGTTCCGCAAAAGACTCTTCAGTGAACGAGAGCACCGAAATGACATTCGACACTCCGTGCGGCGATACAGCGAAGCCCCACGTCTCGGGAAGCTGAGAGAATGGCGTTGCCTCCGTGAAGTACTCCCAATCGCTCGGGAACTCGAAGGACAAGCCATCATGAACAAACACCGTCGAATCTGAGTTGTCGATCATCGATGGAAGCTCTGACGGGACAGAGATGCCCGTCGGGTAGCCCTCGGAAATCACGACATTGTCAATCACCAATCCCGCCTCATCGAACACGACGGCAGCCGTGTAACCCACGGCATCGAAGCGCCCCACTTCCCCGGGGAGCTCGAGTACTACGATCGGCTCATCGTCGATCGAAGCAGAGATCCAACCGACCCCCCCTTCCTCGTAGCACGACACGCGCAGCCGAAACAGCACTCCAACCGGAGGAACCAACGACGACCTACCAAGATCCGACAGAACCTTCAACTCTGTGGAGGAACCCGTCTCTGCTGTCGGCTCCGCTTCCGTTCGAGCGATCACTGCCAGGCCCCGATCACCAGTCAACGCGATTGCGTGGCTATTGGCACCAGACCAGCAACCGACCGTGAACAGCCCCAACGAGTGGCCCGAGATCGCGATATCAGACTCGATCGTTACGGCCTGCAGAGGCGGCCAGGTCGACCGAAGGGACTGGGTTTGCCTCACGTCGACAACGTTCATGTGAAGTTCCCCCATCGACGATCTTCGAACTCAGTAGTTGGTCCTGGCCAGTCCAGAACAAGTTGGACTCGCCGTCGTCGAAGTCCTCGGAGCTGAGCAAGACCAAATCGTCAGAAGGTTCCTCAATCGACAGTATTGAGGAGTTCGATGTCTCTGCTGTCGTGGACGACATTGGTTGCTCGACTGCCTTGGAACCTCCAGAACATCCCACGGCGAGAATGCCAACCACAACGAACAGAACCGACATATCTACTCGTAAACATGTCGCCGATATGATGGCCCCCTATCGTCGCTCACCTCCGACTCTAGAACACCAAACCGTCCAATATCGGTGTGTGATGACTCCTTTGAGCCGACTCCAACGCCCACCGATAACCGGCTGGGTGGGTCAGAGCAGTTGCGTCGCCAACTCCGCAAGGGGGCTTCTCACGGTTCGTTCCATCGTTATGTGACCGAACATGGGGTTGCCCTTGAATTTCTCGATCAACGCTGACAAGCCGCCGAAAGGTGAGATGTAGGGGTTGTCGACCTGGGTGAGGTCTCCACAGAACACGACCTTCGAATTCGTGGCCATGCGTGTGAGGATGACCTTGAGGGTTGGTAATTCGAGGTTCTGGGCTTCGTCGACGATCACCAGCTCATCGGTGATCGAGCGTCCTCGCAGATACGTGACGGCTGCCATCTCGAGGATGTCACGATCGAACAGCTCGTCGACCATGTCCTTGGGATTGGTCCCGTTGTGACCAAAGAGGGCGTAGAGGTTGTCATGGACCGCTGCCATCCAGGGCTCGAGCTTCTCGTTGAGGTCTCCGGGGAGGAACCCGACTTCCTGGCGTCCAACCGCGATCAACGGGCGATAGACCGACACCCTGCGGTAGCGCCCCATCTCAACTACTTGTTCGAGGCCCGCTGCAAGGGAGAGGAACGTCTTGCCCGTACCCGCCATGCCCATGAGACTCACTGCCGAGATGTCGGGGTCCATCAGCAAGTCCGCGGCGAACGCCTGTCGCACGTTCTTCGTTTCGATGCCGAACATGTGACGCGAGCCGGGTACACGCACTGCGATCGGATCGGGACCGTCTTCGGCAACACGAGCCAGGGCGGAGGCAGATCCTGGTCCTTTCAGGATGATGTATTGGTTGACGATGCCCTCGAGGAATGGGATCTCAGCCTTGCCCGAGTCATACATCGCATCGATGACGTCCTGGTCGACCTCGACCTCAGCCACACCGCTATAGGACTCATCCACCTGGACGATGTCACCTCGATAGTCCTCAACATCGATCCCGAGCTGTGCTCCCTTGATGCGAAGCGCTGCATCCTTTGTCACGAGGACAGTGTCTGATCCCGAGTCATGGAGATTCAGACAGGTTGAGAGGATCCGATGATCGGGAGTTGTCGGGTTGAGCACCACCGGGAGTCGCTCGGACTGGATACCGTTCAACTCGATACGGATCGTTCCACCACCAGGAAGCTGATGGGGGGCCGCCAGGCCTCCGCTCCGGGACGCACCCATCTCTTCGAGAAGGCGGATCGCGCTACGGGCGTTGGCACCAACCTCGTCCATCCGGGT
>JAUVQC010000039.1 GCA_030598305.1 Actinomycetes bacterium | reverse complement strand
CCTCGTTGTGACCGACCTTGTCCTTGGTGCGATGGCCGAGGACTAGATTGTGCGGCCGTTGAGGAAGAACGTCCTCATGGTCCCCTTTCCCTTGATGTCCGTCAGTCCTCGCTCCGTAATGTCGAAATGTCCGGTGAGAGATGTCGCGACGCGTTCCGTGATCTGGATCTTGTTCGGCTCTCCGTGGGACTCCATGCGGCTCGCCATATTGACCGTGTCGCCATACACGTCGTAGATGAACTTTGACTCACCGATGACGCCGGCAACAGCTGGTCCGACGTCCATGCCGAACCGCATTGCGATACCTTCTCGATCGCCGATTCGGATGGCCGCGGCAGCTTCGCGCATGTCGAGGGCAAGACGAGCAAGGGACTGCGTATCGGCTCCCGGTTCAGGTGCTCCGCTGATGACCATGTACGAGTCACCGATCGTCTTGACCTTCTCCACTCCCTGAATGAGAGCGAGTTCATCGAACACACCAAAGAGGCGATTGAGGCCTTCGACGAGATCATCGGCTGACAGGCTCTCAGATAGCGGTGTGAAGTCGACGATGTCGGCGAAGAGCACCGCAACCTCGTCGTATCGGTCCGCAATCGGTTGTTCGCCGTCCTTCAGCCGATTCGCGATTGCTTCGGGAAGCACGTTCAGGAGCAACCGGTCCGATCGTGCCCGCTCGTTGTCAAGTTCCAATGCGATCTGGTCCCGCGCTCGAACGTACACAGACATCGACATGAACACGATGAAACCGGTCAAGGCAATGTTCACTGCAAAAAGCGCCGTGACGACTCCGAAGGGGAGATCGGGCGCCCAGCTTCGCAGCGTGGAGTCGAGCGGCAGAAGGGCAAGCACCAGGACGGTGTACCCGCCGAACCACATGCCGGGTCTGGCTGTTGCGAACGACAACGCCCCGATGACCCCGACGAAGGAGTACATGACGACTC
The DNA here is from genome assembly GCA_030598305.1 of Actinomycetes bacterium. Next base: position 8,198 of record JAUVQC010000039.1, on the reverse strand, counting down.
CACTGCTGTTGATGAATCCTCCGAGCACGATGTGGACCAGTACTGGCAGTGTCAGCAACAACAGGATTTGCTCGTATTGGAGGAACTTGGCATCTCGCGTGTGCGCCAAATGCGCAACTCCAATGACCGATAGCGTCGCGTATACCAGCGGAATCGCCCCGGCCAGTGGCACGCCGATCCACATATAGAAGATGCCCCACGGAACGACAATCGCGGACACGATGATCGTCGTGAGGACAAGGGTCGTCTTGCGGGTCTGCACTGCCGGATCGTCATCCTCGCGGCGGCCTATGCGTGAGACACGGCCAGCAAGCCGCTTCAGTCGCCCGTCGGACGTTCGGTGTGGCGTGGTCATCCCGGACGGCTACGTTGCTCGAGCCAGGGCATCGAGAGCGAACTCGACGGCGTCGTTGTACGTGAGGCCGGTGCCCTCGGTCAGCGCTTCGTCGGCGGTGTCACCGAGCGATGCACCGATCGCGTCGACCATGGCAAGGTATCGGTCGCCGAAGTCACCGAAGAGCTCGGGTGCGTGTGTGGAATCAGCTTCGACGGCTGCGTGCAGAACGAGCGCTTGTCGGCTGTGGCCCATCCCATGGAGGATCTCGACCAGGTTGCGTACTGCGGTCCACATCTGTGGCCGATTGCCGAGGGCTCGAAACAGGTGGATGCATCGATCCATGGCGTCGAGGGCAACCGTAATGTCGCCGTGACGGCCAGCTGTTGCGGCCAGAACGATGAGTGAGATGCCGGCAACGAACTCGTTGTCAACCGAAGCCGAGGACTCGATCGATTCCTCAAGGACATCGATCGCCCTTGTCGGGTTGGCCTCGGCATTGAGCTCGCCCTCCAGGTACTTCGCCCATGCGATAGCCGTCGGATTGCCCTCCCGCACCGCTCGATCCGAATAGCCGGTCGACACTTCCACCGCTCGCTCGAATTCTCCCTTGAAGAACAGGGCCAGCGCGTAATCGACGGTGATACCACCGGCCATCCTCATGAGGCCAACCTCCTCGAAGGCGGCGATAGCTCTTGGGCCATCACCGACGATGAAGTCGATATCCCCACCGAAGAACCGACTGATGTGGTCAAAATTCGCGTGCAGAGCGTCGGCTGTCGCGCGGTCATCAACGTGTGCCGTCATCGCAGAGAAGTAGCGGGGCGACTCTGCCATATCGCCGCCGAACAACATCTGGTACGCCAGTGCGTACGCATAATGCAAACGGGCTTCGTGATTCCGTGGGAGGTCCTCCAATCCCTCCTCGGCGAAGTTGAGCATTCCCGGTCTGATCCTTGAAGCCACGAGGAATGGCAGGCTTGAACCGATCCCCGTCATGAGGTCGAACTCTTCGTGCTCCCCGGCCCATCGAGATGCCTTCTGCACGTTCCCAAAATCCGCCACGAGCAGCTTCAGCCAGCGAGCCTCATCTGGGCCGGTGAGTCCTACCCCAGCGGTCCTGGACATGTCACTGAACCAGCGGGCATGTGTGCGCTCAACCTCGCTCTTGTCGCTTGCGTCGTCGAATCTTTGCTCGGCGAACGTACGAAGTGACTCGAGCATGGTGAATCGTGTCGAGCCTTCTCGTCTCTCAGTGATGATCATTGACTTTCGCGTGAGGTTTCGAAGTGACGATGAAATGTGCTCTTTCGTGAGTGCTTCATCTGCGCACACCGATTCGGCGGTTTCAGATGTGCATCCACCTGAGAACACCGCCAGCCTGCAGAACACCGTTCGGTCGTGATCGTCCAGACCCTCGTATGACCACGCCACCAGATCAGACAAGGACCGATGTCGGTCGGTGGTGGATCGTGACGTCGACCGAAGTGTCAGACTCTGGTCTTGGAGCGCACGCAGGATCTCGCTCGGCATCATCGTTTCACATTGGGAGGCAGCAAGTTCGATCGCCAGGGGAAGCCCGTCGAGTCGATCACAGATCTCGAGCACTGTATCCACCGCGAACGCGTCGTCGTCCAGGTCTGGTGCGACTCGCTTGGCTCGCTCCACGAAAAGCGCAACCGCTGGTGATTGGCCATCTGTCGGACTCACGTTGAGTGGGTCGACTCGCTGTATCACTTCGCCGTCGATCGCCAGCGGCTCGCGGCTGGTGACGACGATCCTTGCGTCAGAAGTGTGATCAAGTATCGAGTCGACGAGTACGGCTACGCCGGTGACAAGATGCTCGGCGTTGTCGATCACGATCAGCCTGCGTTCCGACGAAATTGCATCCACGATGCTCTCGGTGATTGTCATTCCGGTTCGTTGGCTGATGCCGAGATCCGCTGCGACAGCCTCCGCGACGGCTTCTGGGTCCTCCACACCCGAGAGATCGACGAACCATCCGCCAGCCGGAAACGTCTCGGCGAGTGTCCGGGCGGCCGACTGCGCGAGCGTCGTCTTACCAACGCCGCCAACACCAACGAGCGTGACGAGACACTCGTCGCGGACGCGATCGACAAGCGTCGAGATCTCGTCGTCGCGCCCAAACACACGCGTACGTGCAGGCGGTAGGTTGCCCTGAACTGTGCGGTGGGCGATGTCGGCGAGTGTCGCAGGAGTTTCTGCCGTGTCGAGCTGCCAGATTTGCTCTGTACGAACAAGATCCTGGAGGCGATGCTCACCGAGGTCGTGGAATCGCCAATCCTCACCGGCGTCGTCAGCGACGAGGAGATGGACCGCATCGGTGACGAGTATTTGTCCGCCGTCGCCCACGGCTGACACGCGTGCGGCCCTGTTGACGGTCGTGCCGAAATAGTCGCCGTTTCGTTCAACAGATGTACCTGTGTGGATGCCCATCCGTACCTTGATTGCGCTGATCGGTGAGGGCCATGCAGTTGCGGCCAGTCCGGATTGGATTTCAAGTGCAGCTTCGATTGCGTCCGATGGAGAGCCGAAAGAGATCCCCCATCCATCGCCAGCCCGTGAGAACACATACCCGCGGTGGCCTGTGGCTCGCTCCCCGAGCAGTACATCGTGAAGAGCCATGGCTTCGGACATCGCGTCAGGATGCTGGTCCCACAGGCGCGTAGAACCCTCGATATCTGTGAACAGGAACGTGACCGTTCCCGTTGGAGCTCCTACCTCGGTCATGGCAGCGAGCCTACCCATTCGGGGCTGGCATCTTCGTCTAGGAATCGACCAGCACGGAGTCGACGTGGGTGATCGACGGCAGGCCGTGGGGAACGCATCCGTCCGTCTCGGACACGTGAGTTCCCTCGAAGAAGTCAGCGTCGGGTCTCAGCCTGCGGGCAGCGATGACGATTGGAGCAGCGAGAGCAACCACCACGCCGCCAGCGACATAGGCGGCGGCGTAGCCCTGGCGCTCGGAGTAGATCCCCAATCCGGTCTGGCCCGCAACACCGCCGACCCCCGAGATCATGGAATCGAACGACACGACGGTTGCGCGTTCTTCTGACGGAACAACAGCGTGGATGAAAGCCTGTCGGACCGGCATCTGCACACCCATTGCAAGGGCGGTGAGCAGGAGGAATGCAAGAGCGACAGGGAAGTTTCCGGCCAGGCCAACGCCGACAGATGCGATCGAGAACCCACCGGCGGTCCACAGCAGCATGGTTGTCCGCCTTCCGCAATAGCGGGTGAAGAACTTCACGAGACTGTTCCCCGCGATCATCGCCAGCGCCAGCAGGGCAGCGACGACACCTGCGACCCATACGGCGTCGCGCTCGAGGAGTTCGAGGAAGTACGGCTGCCATGCATACCAGGCCCACATGAAGAAGCCGCTCTGAATCGCCCCTGCGATCATGATCAGCCTGAGAGGACGGGTGCGCCAGCCGAATCGGACTCCCTTCGCTGCGACCGCGTTTGCCTCCGAGGGCAGCGTCCGCCAGGTGACCTTCCTCGACTGGAAGCCGATGTCGTGCATACCGACGAATGCGAGAGCAAGGAGCACGATCAGGAGTACGGCTCGAACGACGAACGGGAGCGCGAGGTTGATCTGACCGAGGAAGCCGCCGCCGATGGTTCCCACGAGCATCGCAATGCCTCCAATGATCTGGGCGTTGGCGAAGATCCCGTCCATCTCGCCTTCGTATCCAAGGCCCTGCAAGCCATCCACGAGCCACGCTTCCATTGCGCCGGAGTAGAACGTGAACCCGAGACCGATGAATACCGACGCCACAGAGAACGCAACGACGCCTGCGCCAGCCTGTGCGAGGCCGACGTACGCAAGGGTCGATGCCGCTAGTACGACGAGCGACAGGAGGAAAGAGGCTCGTCGACCGATCGTGTCCGCAACGACGCCCGTTGGGATCTCGAAGATGACCGTGCCGACGGAGAACGCGGCGTTCGCTATGAAGACCTCGGCGATCGAGAGTCCTGCGTCGAGGAGGAAGAGGGTGTTGATGCCCCAGATGATCGAAGCGGCGAGCGTGTAAATCCCGGCATACGTGTAGTACCGACGGACGAGTTGATGCGCGGCAGGAGGCATCGTTGGGGCTGATGTCATTGGTCCACTCTATCGAGCGGGATTGTGCCTTGCCCACGAGAACCACGACATCGACCGGCCGTATCGGATAGGCTCGCCACTCGGCGGTGCGCGCATCAAGGGAAGATGATGGTCAGGTGTAGCAACTGTGGGGTCGAAAATCAGGTAGGACACTCGTTCTGCTCCAACTGCGGTGAGTCGCTCGCGAGCGTGTGCCCTACGTGCGGCACATCGAACGATCCGGAGAATCGATTCTGTTTCAGCTGTGGAACCAACCTCGTCGATGGCGAAGAGACGACTCCGCCACAAGGGTCGGTCACAGAGCGGCGATTCGTATCGGTGGTATTCGCCGACCTCGTCGCGTTCACCACGTTCTCAGAATCGCGCGATGCCGAGGACGTGCGTTCGATGCTGACGGACTACTACGAACGGTGCAGGAACATCATCGCGAGGTTTGGTGGTACCACGGACAAGTTCATTGGAGATGCCGTGATGGGCGTATGGGGGGCGGAATCATCACACGAGGATGATGCCGAACGGGCGACACGTGCCGCCCTCGAACTCGTTGACATGGTGGCCGGGCTCGGTAAGGAGATTGGCGTCCCTGAGCTCGCAGCTCGCGCGGGCGTGCTTTCGGGGGAAGCCGCCGTTGGTCCCGGTGGCAACGACCAGGGCTTGGTTGTCGGCGACCTCGTGAATACGGCATCTCGTTTGCAGTCGATCGCGCCGTCGGGTGGAGTTCTCGTTGGCCAGTCGACTCGTGATCTCGTGGGATCGGTGGTGGAATTCGATCCACTCGGAGAGCAGAACGTCAAGGGAAAGGACATCCCGGTCGCGGCGTACAGAGCTGTCCGTGTCCTCGGGTTGTCGTCACAACACCAGGGCGGTGAACTCGGGGAAGGGCCCTTTGTCGGCCGCGATGACGAGCTAAGACTTCTCAAGGACCAACTCGGTGCCGCGGGGCGCGAACGGAGGGCTCGTCTTGTGTCGGTCGTGGGAGAGGGGGGAATCGGAAAGACGAGGTTGTCGCGCGAGTTGCTGAGATACGTCGATGGCATTGCCGAGACAGTCTTCTACCACAGCGGCCGGTCTCCCTCTTATGGCGACGGCGTGACGTTCTGGGCCCTCGGGGAGATGATCCGCCAAAGGGCAGGGATCACAGAGGATGAGGATGATTCGAAGAGTCGAATGAAGCTGCGGACCACCGTTGCCGACTTCGCTCCCGAGCCGGAGGACCAGAGGTGGATCGAGCCGCGGCTCGCCGGCCTCATCGGACTCGCACCAATGCCCAAGGGCGATCGGTCTGAGCTCTTCTCGGCACTCCGGACGTTCTTCCAACGGATCGCTGACCGGGGCCCCGTGGTCATGGTGTTCGAGGATCTCCACTGGGCTGATGAGGGGTTGCTGGATTTCATCGAGGAACTGGTGGAGCGCACAACACAGCATCCCGTACTGGTACTGACGCTTGCTCGGCCCGAGCTCCTCGAGAGGAGACCGGGATGGGGCTCAAGTCGGAAGAGGACGATGTCCATGCATCTGGGACGCCTTGAGGGTGCGGACATGCGCGAGCTCGTCGCGGGCCTGGCCCCGGGCCTTCCTGACGAGACCGTGCTCCGTATCGCAGATCGGACGGCCGGTGTGCCGCTGCACGCCGTCGAATTCATCCGAATGATGTTGAACACGGGACAGCTGGTGGCCGAAGGTGAGAGATTCCGGCTCGTGGATGAAGGGGAGGATCTCACGATTCCTGATTCCGTGAGCGCGATAATCGGTGCCAGGCTCGATCGACTGAGCAGCGATGAGCGGTCCGTGGTGCAAGATGCGTCGGTTCTCGGACTCTCCTTCATGTTGCCGAGCGTTGTTGAGATGCGCGGGTCTTCGACCGAGGGCATCGACTCAGTGCTGCGTGGTCTTGTCCGTAGGGAGATCCTCGAGTTCGACGAGGACCCACGCTCGCCCGAGAGGGGCCAGTACAGGTTCGTCCAGAGCCTCATCCGCGAGGTTGCGTACGCAAGGCTCTCAAAGGCCGAGCGTGTGAGCCTGCATCTTCAGGTCGCGCACCGCTTTGAGGAAGCTGACGACATCGAATTGGCCGGAATGATTGCGAGCCACTACGCCAGCGCGGCAGCAGCCGACGCCGACAACGCTGAACTTGCAGGTAAGGCGCGATCGGCCGTTATTTCGGCGGCCGAGCGGGCCGCGAGCCTGCACTCGGATTCCCAAGCCGCGAGCCTGTACGAGACCGCCATCGGAATGACAAAGGAACCTCGAGAGATCGCGAAACTCCAGATCGCTGCATCGTACCCCAGCGATTCGTCGGGTCTTTCCAGCGCCGCGGCCGATCTAGCCCGGTCTGCACTTGAGACGTATCGGGAGATTGGCGATGTGGATGGGGAACTGGTCGCGACGATACGGTTTGCGGCCATCAGCGCTGGTAGTGGCACTGCGGACCTCGCGGTCGAGGCGATCCTTCCGATGTATGAGGCGCGCCCCATGACACATGACGTAGCGTGGGCGCGGCTCGCTGCAGAGACTTCGAGGGCCCTCATGCTGACGGGTAGAGCCGACGAGGCAATCGCCGTCGCGGAGGTGGCGCTCCCGGTGATGGAGGAACTCGATCTCGAATTCGAGCTACTCCATACCCTCATCAACAGTGGTTCTGCCCTCGGTTTCTCCGGGAGAATATTGGAGGGGAGTGCCATTCTCAGGGGTGTCGCGGAGTTGGCACGTCTGAGAGATATGGGCCAGATCCGGTTCAGGGCGTTGGGCAATCTGCACGCGATGAGTTGGGGCGATACGCAACGCGACGGTGAACTGCTTGATGCAGTGGCAGCCGAGGCCGAGCGTATCGGAGACAATTCTGATCTGCTCCGCGTCTGGATGTGGCGGTCGCAATGGCTCATGGGCGTGGGTGACATCGAAGGGGCGCTTGCTGAAGTTGCGAAAGCCACAGACCTCGATCTGACCGGAATCTGGGAGACGTATTTCGATTCGTCGGGAAGCAGCTATCAAATGGTCCGTGATGGAATCGATGCTGCAGCAAGCGAGGCCATAATCCAGGCACAACTCGCTTATCTGGACGGCGGTGATCCGCAAGCGGCCTTCTTCTCCGAGGCAATCATTATTCGGGCACACTTCGATTCCGGTGCGTTTGTCAAGGCGGTCGAGAGCTTCAAAGGGACGGACTATACGTCAGCCACGTACCCGTGGAACGCCGAGGTAGCCCTCTGGAGCGCCGCGATACTTGGTGATCTGCCAGCCGTGGAGCGGGTAGCGGCGGATGTCGGGGTTTCTTTCACGCGTGGTCGAGCGAATGAGGGACTTCGACTCCATTCCTCTGCGTTGTCCTATGCCTTGAGCGGGGATATCGAAGCTGCTGTGGCCGACTACCAACGGGCGGATGAGACCTGGAACGAAGTGATGACGCCATTCGCTCAGGCAGTCGGCCGGGCTGTGTTCGCTCACACAATCGGAGTTGACCATCCCGTCGGCTCCCAAGCTGGCGCCCAGGCGAAGCAGTGGTTCACAGACCATGGTTTCGAGCTGTACCTCGACCTGCTCTCGGACTGCTTCCCCACCTCAGAATCGTTGGAAAGCGATCTCGCTGTCTGAGTCCTGCGTTCCTATCCGTCGGATTCTCCGTGGAGGATCTGGTCCGTCAGAGAAGCCCAGCGGTCCTTTGAATCTGCGTCGGCCGGCCAGAAGGTCTCCAATCGGAGTTCGGCGAGGGTGAGATCGTGTGCGTCGCCGATCACGCTG
>JAUVQC010000032.1 GCA_030598305.1 Actinomycetes bacterium | reverse complement strand
AGGTTCTCATCGATGGTCAGAGAGGAGAAGACGTTCCGCACCTGGGGGACATAGCCGACACCGAGAGCAACCATGGAGTGTGCCTTCTTGCCGGCCACTTCTGTCCCACGCAATCGGACCGATCCCGCCGATGGCGTCAGTAGGCCGAACACGGCCTTGATGAGTGTGGACTTGCCCGCTCCATTCGGTCCGATGATCGTCACCAGTTCGTGGTCGTCGAGCTCGATATCGATGCCTCGCAGGATCTCGACGTCCTTGGTATACCCGGCGCGGAGACCCTCGACAACAATGAGTGGGTCTCCCATCAGTCGTCTTCCCCTTCGGCCTCAGCGATGTCCTCCTGTGCATGTTCACCGAGATAGGCAGCGAGGACGTCCGTGTTCGTCCGAATCTCATCGGGAGTGCCATCGGCGATGATCGCTCCAGTCGCCATCACCACCACTCTGTCAGAGATCCGCATGACGATGTCCATGTCATGCTCTACGAAAAGGAACGTCATGCCCTCGTCTCTCAGCTCCAGGACGTATCGCAGGAGTTCGTCTCCCAAGGCAGGATTGACCCCTGCCATGGGCTCGTCGAGGAGAAGGAGCGATGGTTCGGTCATGAGCGCCCTTGCGAGCTCGAGGAGCTTCTTCTGTCCGCCGGAGAGCTTTCCCGCATACTCGTTTGTGAGGGGCAACAACGAGAAGCGGCCAAGAAGATCGATCGCCTTCTCCCGGTTATGGGCCTCTTGTCGGGCCATCTGCCTGCGTCGGAACAAGGTGTTGTGCAAATGCTCGCCTTCCTGACGCGTCGCCGCGAGAAGCATGTTGTCCAGCACCGTCATCTTGCCGAGGATTCTGGTCAGCTGGAATGTCCGGACCAGGCCACTCGATGCTATCGCGTGTGCGGGTTTCGTGCCGATCTCCGTGTCCTCGAATCGGATGTTCCCCGAATCGGGACTCACGAACCCGGTGATGATGTCAAACAGCGTCGTCTTGCCTGCGCCGTTGGGGCCGATGAGCGCCGTGATGCTCCGTCGCTCGATCTCCAAGTGGTCGACATCGACGGCAACAACACCACCAAAGTGCTTGTACACATCCTTGCAGCTGAGGATCGTGTCACTGGATTTCAAGTGAAAGCTCCTCCCGTTTGCCAAAGAGGCCCTGGGGTCGGAATACCATGAGCAACATGATCAGGGCTCCCATCAGCACGAATCGCGTCGCTGAGACCGCGGTAGTGGACATGGAGGGGAACATCTGGGCCGCGAGTGAACTCGTCTGGGTGAGAACCACCCAGAAGATGATCGATCCGGCGATCGGACCGACGAGGCTGCCGGCCCCGCCGAGTATCAATGCTGTCCACGCGAAGAACGTCACGAGCGGCAAAAAGTTCACCGGGCTGATCTGGCTCAGATCGAGAGCGAAGAGAACGCCGGAGATACCGGCGATCGCGCCGCCGATCATCAGAACCTGGAGCTTGTACCAGAAGGCGTTCTTGCCGAGGGCCCTGACGGCATCCTCATCGTCGCGAATTGCCCGGAGTACACGGCCCCACGGCGAGTGGATAGCGAGTGCCATCACTCCGAGGATCGCGAGCACCGTCAGCCAGGCAACGATGAACAGCCACAGTTGATTGGTAGGAACATCGAGACCCTCGGCCCACTTCTCCACGAAGGCGGGAGTCAGTGCTTCGAAGGACTTCGTGTACTTGATCACTCCGAAGGACTGACCGAGGCCGGAGAAGGATCTGACGGTGAACCGGAGGATCTCGGCGATCGCGATCGTAACGATCGCGAGATAGTCGCCACGCAGTCGAACCGTTGGAACGCCGAGGACGAGACCGAGGAGCACGCCAGCCACCATCGCCGCGAGCACTGCCGCCCAAACCGGCCAGGATCCGCCCGCCGAACCGGCCCTGCCGAGCTCATGGGGTACGAGCAGTGCGTATGTGTAACCGCCCACGAGCATGAACCCGACCTGGCCGAAGTTCAGCATTCCAGTGAACCCGAACTCGAGGTTCAGACTCATCGCCGACACTGCGTAGACAGCGGCCTTGATGAGCACCCCGAGGATGATGACCCACGCGAATCCTGAGGACCAGAAGAGCCACAGCAGGGCGAGGAGCGCCAGGATCGTGCCGATTGCTTGTTGGGTCGAGCGCGAGTTGGGTGGAGTGGGCGGAGTCAATGTTGAGGATGCGGAGGTATTGCTCACGATACGCGTTCCTTCGATCCAAGGATGCCCTGTGGTCGGACCAGCAGCACGACGATCATCACGAAGAGAGCAACGGCGAACCGAAGATCGGGGTGGTCGTTGATCACCGGGAGGGCGGTGCTCAATGGGATGAGAAGGCCGATGATGAAGCCCCCGACCATCGCGCCGAAGGGGTTGCCTATTCCGCCGACGATCACGGCGGCGAACATGAGAAGTAGCAGGAAGAAGCCCATGGTCCAAGTGACGTTGGTGACGATTCCCTGCAGGATGCCCCCAGAGAACGCGAGAGCGATACCGAGCGACCACGTTGCAACGTAGACGGCGTTGGAGTCGATGCCTGAGGATTCGGCGAGATCTTCGTTGTCGGAGATGGCTCGCATGGCGGTCCCCAGGCGTGTCTTCGTGAGAAAGATGCCGACTCCGGTGAGCATCAGGATCGTGAGGATGACGAGTCGGAACTCGATCGCGGTCATGTCGATGAAGCCGAAGTAGGAGCCCTGGACTTCGATCGGCACGGGATACGTGTATGGCTTCCCACCGATCCAGATGAACACGAGATACCTGATGATGAAGCCAAGTCCGATCGTGACCACAAGCATCGTCACGGTCCCAACCCGACGTTTCCGTAACGGTCTCATCAGCATGAGCTCGAGCAGCGCTCCGACAGCGAACCCGACGACAACGGTGAGGGGGACGGCGATCCACATGGACATGTCCTGTCCACCGGGAACCTTTTCGGCAGGCAACGAGAACACGAGTGCAATCGTGGCGCCGAGAGTGACGAGGTCTCCGTGGGCGAAGTTCACGATTCCGGTGACTCCGAAGATGAGAGAGAGACCAACGGCTGTGAGCGCAATGACGGCGCCCAGCACGATACCGTTGCCCAGTTGGCTCACTATGGCGTCCAGCACGCCCATCTCCCTCGTTCAATGTCGCCTGAAGTGGGACAATCTACTCGGTTGCGGTGTCGACGGCTCATGGCAGGCTCTTGCCGTACCTTGGTCCCGAATGGAACGAGACACGAAATGAAACAACGGATAGCGGCTGACGTCGTAATCATTGGTGGGGGGATCATCGGCATGTCGGTTGCGTATCAGATCGCCAGACGTTCCACGCTGTCGGTCGTCGTTCTTGAGAAGGGTGTCGGACTCGGTGAAGGCTCGACCGGGAGTTCGTCGGCAATAACTCGCCAGCGCTACACCATGGCCGAGAGTGTGCGTATTGCGCGCGACGGAAACGCCGTATGGCGGCACTGGTCCGACTACACCGGGCTTACTGATCCAGTGGGACGACTCCACGACATCGGTGTCCTCTGGATGATCGACGATGATCCCGCCGCTGTTCGTGCCGATGAAGCAAGGCTCGGCGCCGAGGGCGTGGACGCTGTAGCGATCACTACCGCAGGGTTGCGGAATCTGTTTCCCGGGGTATCACCATGCATGGTGCCCTTCGACCTCACCGGTGAGATAGAGCACAAGTGTCGCGATGGAGAGCTCTTCCTGCTCGAGAGGGACACCGGCTTCTTCGACGCCACCGGAGCGCTTGTCGATGTTGCAGCCGCGGCTCGGGCCGTCGGAGTGGATCTGCGTCTCCGTTCGGAGGTCGTCGATGTGCTCAGATCAGGCGATCGGGCGACGGGCGTCAAACTCGCCGATGGTTCAGAGATCAGCGCAGGGCATGTCATCAATGCCGCCGGTCCCTGGTGCAATCACATCAATGCGCTGGTCGGTCTTGAGATTCCGTGGTCCCTCGTACCGACGCGCGTACAAGTCGGCTACCGATCGCTTCCCTCCTCCGTCCCTGGCCCGATACCGGTGATCGGCGATGGCCCGGGCGGCATCTACTTCCGTCCCGAAGCAGGCGGTGGCCAGATCATCTACGGGTCTGTGCTCGAAGAGGACGAGATGGAGCAGGCGGATCCGGACAACTTCCGCGACACCGCTGATCGGTCATTCATCGACACGAAGGTGTATGCCCTCCACCACCGTCTCCCCGATCTGCCCTACACGGGACGCCCCGATGGCATGGCTGGGCTGTACACGGTCAACCGTCAGGACGTCCTTCCTGTGGTCGGACCGACGGCTATCGACGGGTATGCGGTCGTGAACGGCTTCTCTGGCCACGGATTCAAGGAGTCCCAGATGATCGGGTCGATGATGGCCCAATGGGTCACGGGCGAGCGTGCGAGCTTCGACACCGATGTTCCGATGAGCTTCTTCTCGATCGACCGCGACCCGATCGACATCGAGGATCACTCCGTCCTGGCTTGAACGGAGCGCGTCAGACCACCGTCCCGATGCCCATCCGCCGGGCGTTGTCGAGCGCAGCAACTGCCGCGGCGACATCTTGGGATGCGACGCCTACGGACTTGAACAGGCTGCGGTCGTGTCGCGGTGGATCGGTCATTGATAGCAGTGTGCCGATATCCATGTTCGCGACGCGGTTGGCTTGAATGAGGTCACCCGCCTCGACTGCTGCGGCGCCGTGATCGTCGACGACAACGAACGCGCCTTTGACGAACTCCGTTGGGATCTCAGCCATGGACGGCAGGTACGCCCCGATTGCGTTGACATGCACACGATCCTTGAGATCGTCATCCCCGAAGAGGGGAGTGGTCGACGGTGTGGCGGTGGTGATGATGTCGGCGTCGTGGGTTGCTTCGCGTGGTGTTCGGGCCACTTGTCCTCCGAACTCTGATGCCACCGCTTCCGCCTTCGATACGTCCCGGCTCCACACGACGAGCCTGTCGATATGTCGTACTTCTCGTATCGCGAGGATCTGGTCCCGCGCCATGGCCCCGGCACCGACCATCGCCATCGATGATGCGTCCCTGGAAGCGAGGATGTCGGTGACGAGACCTGCCGCTGCTGCGGTGCGAATCGCTGTGATGGTTGGCCCGTCAGCAATCCCGACCACGGCACCCGACGCGTCGAAGACCACGACGATGCCCGAGGGCTTGCCCGGAACAGTCGAGACGACCTTGACCGCCATCGAGTCACCAACGCGCCCCGGCATCACGAGGGATGAGCCGATGGCCTGTCGGAGGGGATTCTCTGTATCGGATCCGAAGGCGAGTCGCATCGATTCGATCGCAGTCGCCATCGGCAGCGCCTTGCGCGTGTCCGCGGCGGATAGCACTCTCATGGTTTCCTGGAGACCCGTTCCAGATACTGCCTCCGAAGCGATACGGACTCCGGATCGAACATCGACTCCGCGGCCGTGGTCGCGTCATCCCGGGAGCTGTCTCCGTTGAGGACCTCGGCGACGTGGGCCTTCGTTACGCGGATCGCGAATTGGGACTTCGCTGCGATCGACGTGGCGAGTGCGGTGGCCGCAACGACTGCATCGTCCCGTGGGACAACGTGGTTGACGAACCCTGCGAGTTGCGCCTCCTGTGCGGAGAAGGGCCTTCCGGTCATGACGAACTCGCGTGTTCGGGCAGGGCCGATCTCTCTGACCAGCCGCTCGATTCCACCCCAGCCGAGTGAGATGCCGAGGTCGATCTCAGGGATGGAGAAGGTCGTATCGATCGCAGCTATCCGGAGGTCGCATGCCGAAGCGAGGACGACGCCGCCGCCGACGACATGACCGTGGAGAGCGACAACGATTGGCTGGGGAATGGACTCGATCGCGTCGGCCATGTCACCCCCAAGGACGAACTCTGCCCGGTGACTCCCAAGAGATTCCTCTCTGGCAGCTGCAGTGAACGACCCGAGATCGACACCGGCAGAGAAGGCACGACCGGCCCCGCTGATGACAACAGCACGAGCGTTCGATGCCGCGATCTCGCTTGCGGCGAAGATCAATTCGGTGAGCATGTGAGATGACATGGCATTGAGACGTTCGGAACGATTCAGCGTGACCGTCGCAACGTCGGTGGTCGCGTCGACGAGAAGGTCTTCGTACGGCATGTCTGAGAACCTAGCCGATGCACGACACCGCACACCCGACGTCTGGTACATTTGCTCAAGGAGGTTCCATGGCCAAGACGGTTCAGAACATCATCGATGACAAGGGGAGCGATGTCTGGAGCATCGACGCCGATGCTTCGGTGTTCGAGGCGCTCGAGCTCATGGCCGACAAGAACCTCGGCGCGCTGGTCGTCATCCATGCGGGGGACTTCGTGGGGATCATGTCTGAGCGGGACTACGCGCGGAAGATCATCCTCATGTCACGAGGTTCACATGAGACCAACGTGTCAGAGATCATGACACCGGATCCGGTGTGTGTGGCACCGACCGATACGGTGACGAACTGCATGCAGCTGATGACGGACAACCGATTTCGGCATCTACCGGTTCTCGAGGGCGGAGAGCTGGTCGGCCTGATCTCCATTGGAGATGTCGTGGCCGCTGTCATCGACGAGCAGGAGTTCCTGATCAACCAACTCGAGAGCTACATCAAGAGCTGAGATCAGTGACCGAGGCCGGTCCCCTGGACACGGAGCTTCGCGAGATCATCATCGGACATGGCAACTCGCTTGGTTGTATGACCTTCAGGTGACGAAATGGGGACGTACCTCTGCCGCTCGACTCTCATTGCCCTTCGTGCGACCTCGAGATTCCAGCGCGCAGCCCCGAGATGCCGGACATGGGCCGAAGACCGCGGCACATCCTGGTGTCGTTTGAAGGCGACCACCAACCGATCGTACGTCCGTCCAAAGGATTCCGGTAACACGGACCAATCGTACCCTCTGATGACTCTTGCGTCACGAGAGCCGGGATACCGGACTCATTGACGCAAGAACGGTTAGGTTCGCTTGTCGAAGAGGGCCTGGTCGAACGGTTCGATCATGATGCACTCGCCAGGGCACTCCTCGGCGGATTCGACCACCTCAGCGAGGACAGCGGCGGGTACCCGTGCAACGCCTCGCGACCCGTCGGGAGCCTGCTCACCGTCAAAGACCAGGTCTGCACCGAAGTGGGCGGCGATCTCCTTGACCACCCATACGCCGTCGTCGCGCTCCTGGAAGACATCCGGTGCGATCTCTGAACAGATCCCGTCTCCCGTGCACAGATCCTGATCGATCCACACCATCAATTCTGCGTCAGCCATGTCGTTCCCTTGCGTAGCGTGCCGACCAACACGATAGCGTTGGCGAACCCGGTGAAGGCCGCGGTGGGGTGCCTACTGTGTTACAACGAATTGAGAGGGTGCGATGAGAACGTTGGATGAGCGAAGGGCTGAGGGTCGATCGATGAGGCTGTCCACGCCGCGTTCGTCGCACGCCCGATTCGAACGAAGTCCCTTGATCGACGCCCTCGAGATCGTGCTCTCCCAAGAGGACGGAAGGATCGAAAGTCTCATCCCGGTACGTCGTGAGCGCATGTCGGAGAGCGCTTTCGCGTTCTACCGCGCCGGGGCGAGACTCATGGCGACGGATCTTGCATCGACCCCGCGAACCGACATTCTTATACAGGCGAGCGGTGACGCTCATGTGTCGAACTTTGGATGGTACGGATCGCCTGAGCGCGAGCTGGTATTCGACACGAACGACTTCGACGAGACGCATGTTGCTGCGTGGGAGTGGGACGTCAAACGACTGGCGACCTCCTTTGTCATCGCCAGTCGAGAGAATGGCTTCAGACCGAAGAACCAGACCAGGGCCGCTCGAGCCTCGGTTCGGGGCTATCAGACTGCCATGGAGAAGTTTGCCGGCCGCCCGATTCTTGACGTCTGGTACGCCCAGATCGGTGCGAGCGACGTTCTTGCTGAACTCGACGCGCAGGACAGGACCCACGACCTGAAGAAGACGAAGAAGACCTTCAAGAAAGCAACCAGGAAGGACAGCCGCCAGGTCCTTGGGAAGATCGGAGAGCTGGTCGATGGTCGGTACAGGATCATCGATGATCCTCCGTTCGTCGTTCCGTTTCGATCGGCAGACTTCCCTCTGATCGGCGAGAACGTGCGCGAGTTGGTCGACGAGGTATTCAGCGGTTACCTCGCGAGCGTGAGCAATCCGATCCGCACGCTCATGGAGCGCTTCGAGGTGGCAGATGTCGCGCTGAAGGTGGTTGGCGTCGGTAGCGTTGGCACAAGATGTTTCATTGCAATGCTTCAGGGAAACGGCCCTGAGGACATCCTGTTCCTGCAACTCAAGGAGGCGGGGCGTTCGGTGCTCGAGTACGAATTCGGCGACACCGCGTTCGACCACGCAGGCCAGCGCGTCGTTGAGGGACAACGAATGATGCAGACGACGAGCGACATCATGCTGGGCTGGACGACAGCCGATAGCGGAAACGAGTACTACGTCCGTCAACTCAAAGACATGAAGGCGTCTGCAGACCTCGAGAAGATGGACGCGGGGGAGATGATCCGGTACGCCAAGATCTGTGGTTCCGTACTCGCAAACGCGCACGCTCGCTCCGGCGAACCTGCGGTTATCGCTGGATACCTCGGGTCGAACAGCACTTTCGCGAATGCTGTTGCAGGGTTCGCGGTTCGATACGCAGACCAGAACGAGCGGGACTACGCGGCATTCGTCCGATATCTCGCCAACGGCGCCGTCACCTAACGGGATAACAACCGGTAGCCTCGCGCGCGGAGGCGACTGCGTGCCTGGTGGACGTCACGGACTTCAAATCCGATGAGGGGGTGCAAGCTCCCTGGCGGGTTCGATTCCCGTCCGCCTCCGCGGGGAACACCTGCGGTGTTCCTTGGGAGTGGGGCACGGCTTCGCCGTACCCCACTCCGTGGTGCTGGAAACGCCGAAGGGGTTCCCAGCTATTCGTCTCGACCGATGAGGGGATCTGTGCCGTCGTAGAGGGATGCGATCGACTCCCCGTACTTCGCCATGAGGGCGCGTCGCTTTATCTTGAGCGATGGCGTCAGCATCCCGTTCTCCGGCGTGAACTCATCGGGTGTGGTTACGAAGTTGCGGACACGTTCGTACCGTTTGATCGATGACTGCGCCCGGTCGATCTCGGTCTTGAGCATGTCCCTGACCTCTTCACTGTCGAGGAGGGCGCTCTCATCCGACGTTGCGATGTTGTTCTCCTCTGCCCAGTTCGTGAGGTATTCCATGTCGGGAACGATGAGGGCGACGTTGTGAGGACGCTGCTCCCCATACACCATCACCTGACTGATGAAGCCTGAGAGTTGGAGCTGTTCCTCAATCGGGGAGGGAACCACGTATTTGCCGTTCTCCAGCTTGTACTGCTCCTTGATGCGTCCTCTGATATAGAGGTACCCATCATCGTCAACGTGCCCGAGATCCCCGGTTCGGAATCCGTGATCCGGTGTGAACACCTCGGCGTCGGCTTCGGGGAGGTTGTAGTAGCCCAACATGACGTTGGGGCCGTGGACAACGATCTCGCCGATCTCCTTGTCCCCCGTGACATCGGTATCGATCGTCACAGTGACACCTGGAATTGCCCGTCCAACCGAGCCGACCCGCCTCGCGCCCTTGATGTTGCAGGTGACGATCGGGCTTGTCTCCGTGAGCCCATAGCCCTCGTATACAACGATGCCGACCGCCGAGATGAACTCGGCAACCTCGGTAGAGATCGCTGCGCCTCCTGAGAACGCGTACCGGAGCCTTCCTCCGAAAGCCGCCCGTACCTTCGTGAAGACGATCTTGTCGAACAAGTCATTCTGGAGATCGACCCAGCGACTCCGCTTACCCTGCT
>JAUVQC010000013.1 GCA_030598305.1 Actinomycetes bacterium | reverse complement strand
TGAGCGAGAAGTGTGACCATGGCAACGCGAGAGAAGTGTAGTTCACGATCCCCGTTCCCACGGCCACTGCCATGGCAACCCATGACGCCCAGGCGAATGCCCGAGCGAGCACCCGTAGCGTGGAGATGTCGGCGTCCGCCCTGCGAACGGCGGCGATCAGGATCGCGAGCACGATCATGCCACCGGTCCACACCGCTGCCGCGAGGAGATGTATCCACTTGAGCAGCTCGAACAGGGTCACGGGTTAGCTATCCGTTGCCTTCGAGGAATTCGAGGATCTCGTCGACCAGGGCCTGGGTTCGTTCGGGATCGAGCACCGGCACGGACGAGTCGTCTCCCTCCCTGCGCCGCTCATGGAGGAATCCGAGGAACGGCTCGTTGTAGGATTCGATCTCCTCGAGGAATTCAGATATGTCTGATCCGGCGTCCTCGAGAGCTTCGTCCACGCGCTGTGTGTACTCGGCATCGACCGCAATGAGCTCCGACGTGTCGATGTGGAGGTTGGAGATGTCCGCGATCTTCTCGACGATTGCCAGCACGGCCTTGGGATACGGGTTGCCCCCGAGGTACGGAGGAGTCGGCGCCCACAGGCTCAGAGGGCGTACGCCCGATTCGATCAAAGCTCCATGCACCACGCCGATCATGCCCGTGGCACCCTCATAATTCGCTGAGTCGAGACCGTTACGGATGATGCTCACCGTGTCGTGCCCAACTCCTGAGAGGTGGACAGCGTCTTTGTGGGTTACGGCACCCACATACGCGCCGATGAGGATGGCCTCTTCGATACCGATCTCGCCAAGCACTTCGGAGATACTCCGAGCAACGGTTTTCCAGTGGAAGTTCGGTTCGGGACCGGATACGACGACGACGTCTCGTGCATCGTTGGACCGTGTGAGTGCGGTGAAGCGAATCGTGGGCCACTGGAGCGAACGGGTGACGCCGTCACCGATCTTGATGGTGGGACGTTGCTGTTGGAAGTCGTAGAGCGCGTCGGGTTCCATCTCGGCGAAGACGTCTTTCGATTCGAGGGCATCGATGATGAAGTCCGCTGATGTGGATGCCACATCGCACGCGTCGTTCCAACCGCCGAACGCGATAACAGCGATCGGGTTCCGCAGCTCGGGCTGGTGATGGCGCCTCAAGAGTTCCATGGCGCGAGGGTACAGAGCCAGCAGAGTTGCTTTGCGATGAGTCTGTGTTCGGTTTCGCGGTCTCGCCCGAGACTGCCTGCAAACGTCAGCGAATGGGGACATCTCGGCTACCTTTTCCCCAGATTGGCAACCCACGACCATGACTCCTCATCGGTGACCGACGGCACCTTGCGCCGTTCTCTTGGGCTGTACGCAGTTCTCACCATCTCGATCGGTGCGATGATCGGCTCAGGTATTTTCGTTCTGCCGGGCCTTGCATTCAAGATCGCTGGACCTGCTGTCATCCTGGCCTTCTTCCTTGCAGGGATCGTCGTGCTGCCGGCGGCCCTCAGCCAGTCAGAGATGGCGACGGCGATGCCCGAGGCTGGCGGAACGTACCTGTACATAGACCGGGCAATGGGGCCGCTCATGGGAACGATCGCGGGATTCGGCGTGTGGTTCTCCCTCGTGTTCAAGGCAGCGTTCGCCCTCGTTGGTCTCTCCGCCTACCTGGAGTTCTTCGTTGAGCATCCCGAGCGGCCCGTAGCGGCAGTACTTGCCGTGCTGCTCATTGTCGTGAACCTCCTCGGTGTCCACCAGACAGCGAAGTTTCAGGCCTTCCTCGTTTCGACAGTGCTTGCCCTGCTCGCCGCATTCATCATCTTTGGAACTCCACATGTCGATCAGGCGCGTTTCGATCCGTTCCTCTCAGAGGGCCTCAAAGGGCTCTTCTCGGCAACTGCTGTCGTGTTCGTGTCCTACATCGGTGTCACGAAGGTCGCGAGTGTTGCCGAGGAGATCAAACGTCCAGGCCGCAACATCCCTCTGAGCATCCTCACATCGGTCGCGGTCGCGATGCTCCTCTACCCGGCTGTTGTTGCTGTCATGGTTGGAGTCACACCAGCAGGGGAACTGGCCAACACGGAGACACCGATCCTCACAGCGGCGATGCAATTCCTCGGCACGGGCGGTACCTATGTAGTAGCGGGCACGGCCGTACTCGCGTTGCTCTCGATGGCGAATGCGGGGATCATCGCCTCTGCTCGTTACCCGTTCGCGATGGCACGCAACTCGCTCGCGCCTCCATTCCTTGCCCGAATAGGGGGTAAGTCCGGGGCTCCTGTGGCTGGCATCACCGTCACCGGGGTGGCGCTGATCCTGCTGGTTCTCTTCGTGCCGCTCATCGAGTTGGCGAAACTCGCCTCCGCGTTCCAACTTCTCGTTTTTGCGTTGGTGAATCTCGCCCTCATCGCGTTCCGCGAAGGCCGGCTCGACTGGTACAAGCCGAAGTTCCGATCACCGTGGTATCCGGTGCCGCAGATCTTCGGCATCGTCGCGGCTCTGTTGCTCCTTACCCAGATGGGGATCGTTCCGATCGTCGGAGCGACGGTGTTCGTGCTCGCAGGGGTTGGTTGGTATCGCGTCTTCGGCCGGTCGCGTGCTGTGAAGCAATCCGCTGCACGCGACGCGCTCCGCCTGAGGGAGGATGCTCGGCTCGTCCAGAGCAGCGCCGACTCCATTGCAGCGGGTGGCCGGGAGCACGTCCTTGTCCTGATCCGACGCCCAACGCGGCCGAGCCGGCAACGCACGCTCTTCCGTCTGGCATTGCGTCTCACCGCTGCTGATGGCGGACGAATCCACGTGATCAACTTTGATGCGAGGACGCAACGTTTGATCCCGACCCAGGAGGACCTCGACCGCGCCGCGGCGCTCGGGATTACCGTTACGACCCAGCAGTACACCGATGAGGATCGTCGCGGCATGGTTCACTCGTTTGTCGAGCGCGAGGGTGTCGACCTCTTCATCGCGGACCTTCCCCAAGAGCTAAGGGCAACACGGCACATCATCCGGGACCTCCACTGGTTACAGCAGCACCTCTCGTGTGACTCGGCTTTCGTCCGAAACCGTTCCATCGAATCGATCGATACGATCGCGGTCCTGGGAACCGGTGGTCCGTACGACCCGGTGAAGATCGAAATGGCGGACCATATAGCCCGATACGAGCGCGGATCCATCCGGTTCGTACACCTGACGCCAGCGGATGCACCGCCAGCACAGCGCGAATCGATCCATGAGTATCACGAGGCGTTAGGTGCCCACCTCACAGTCCCATGGGACGATCGCGTGGCACCGACAGAGGACCTCGTCGAGACCCTCACAGAATTATCGCGGGGCGCGAGCCTTGTGATCCTTGGTGCACCGTCGCACCGGTTCCACCTTGTGACCGACCTGGCTGATCGAATCGCGGAGGCAGTCGATTGCCCTGCGTTACTTGTTCACACCCCGACCCTTGAGCGACCGGGTCCGATCACTCGCGGGATCCAGTGGCTGGTCAATTGAGCGGGCTCAGCGGGGGTCGTACTTGCGGAGACGGACCGAGTTGGTGACGACCGACACTGATGAGAACGCCATGGCCGCAGCGGCGATCATGGGATTCAGAAACCCGAGAGCAGCAAGCGGGATCGCCGCCGTGTTGTAGCCGAAAGCCCAGAACAGGTTCTGTCTGATCGTGAGGAATGTCTTCCGAGCCAGCCGTATCGCCGTGACGGAGGTCGAGGGATCTCCCGACATCAGCACCACATCGCCAGCCTCGATCGCGACGTCGGTGCCGGATCCGACCGCCATGCCCAGATCGGCCACCGTGAGGGCTGGAGCATCGTTGATTCCGTCTCCCACGAATGCAACGATCTGCCCGTCGGCCTGCATCCGTGCCACAGCCTCGGACTTCTCCCCTGGGAGAACCTCGGCTACGACCTCGTCGATACCGATCGCCGCCGCGATCGCCTCTGCGGTGTGGGGCGAGTCGCCGGTGAGCATCGCGGTACTGACGCCGATGCCATGTAGATCTGAGATCGCTTTGGCTGAGGTCGACCGCACCGTGTCTGCAACGCTCACGACACCCTTGACCGAGCCGTTCCACCCGACCATGAATGTTGTGTTGCCCTTGAGAGCGATCTCATCGAACCGATCGCGCCAAAGGTCAATGTCGGAGTACGAGTATTCGGTGAACAGCGCTGGCTTCCCGACGACGACCGAACGGTCGGACACGACACCACGCGCTCCCATGCCCTGGATGGACTCGAAGTCCTCGACAGGTACGAGGTCGATGTCGTTCTCCTCCGCGCCGAGCGCGACTGCCTTTCCAATGGGATGCTCAGAACCGGCTTCGAGCGATCCAGCCAGCATGAGGAACTCGGTCCGGTCACCGTCGGTCACGACATCCACGAGAGTCATCGCACCGCGCGTGAGCGTGCCTGTCTTGTCGAACACAACCGTGTCGATACTGTGCGCACGTTCGAAGACTTCGGCGTTCTTGAACAGGACACCCATCTCGGCACCGCGACCCGATCCGACCATGATCGCCGTCGGAGTTGCCAAGCCGAGGGCGCATGGGCAAGCGATGATCAACACCGCCACCGCGTTCTGGACGGCAGTTCCAACGTCACCTGACACGATGAGCCATACGATGCCGACAGCGAGAGCGATCGAAATGACAATGGGTACGAATACACCCGAGATCCTGTCGGCGAGCTTCTGAACAGGTGCCTTTGTTGCCTGTGCATCCGCGACGAGCTTCATGATCTGGGAGAGTGCTGTGTTCGGTCCGACCTCACGAACTTCGATCTCGAGCCGACCCTGTTGGTTGACTGTCGCTCCGAAGACTTCCGAGCCGGGTTCCTTCGTGACGGGAACGCTCTCACCGGTGAGCATCGATTCGTCGACTCCTGACCGTCCGGCGATGACCGTACCGTCCGCCGCAACCTTCTCGCCGGGCAGGACGATGATCGTGTCGCCCGGTGCGAGTTCTATGGGGTCGACAAGGACCTCCTCTCCGTTGCGAAGAACTCTGGCCTGTTTCGCCCCGAGTTCAGCGAGCTTGGCAATGGCGTTCGACGCCTGACCCTTTGCCCGTGCTTCGAAGTATCGGCCGAGGAGGATCAACGTGATGATCATCCCTGCTGTCTCGAAGAACAGGGCATCTCCGCTGAAGATCGCGTAGGTCGAGTATGTCCACGCAGCGAGCGTGCCAGTGGAGATCAGCGTGTCCATTGCGGGAGACAGCGACGTCACCTGCTTCCAGGCCGCCTTGTGGAACTGGGAACCGAACCCGAACACGACGATCGTTGCGAGGACGAATTGCGTCCACTCGTTCCATGCTGTGTCGGGCCCAAAAATGGCGAGAAGCATGAGCGGCAGAGAGAGAGCGGCGGCACCGATCACGTTGCGCAACTGATAGCGGGCTTCCTCGCTGTAGCGCTCCGTGATGGATCGTCTGTCATCATTGGGGTCGATGGTCGCGATGTCGTAGCCGATCTTGGCAACAGCAGCGCGGAGTGCCTCGATATCTGCATCTTCATCGATCGTCGCGCGCGCTTCCTGCCCGGCAAAGTTCACGACGGCAGCTTCAACGCCATCCTGCTTGCCGAGCACGCGCTCGATTCTCACCGCACACGAGGCACAGGTCATTCCCTCAACGTCGAACCGGATCTCAGTATCTGGCATGGTCAGCTTGCTACTTCGTAGCCCTGCTCATCGATCGCTGTGACGATTGCTTCCAGCGTTGTATCGGCACCGTCGTACTCGATGGCAACGTTGCGGTCATCGATCGCAACGACGGCGGTTTCAACGCCGTCGAGTGGGTTCACAGCGCCTTCGATGGACGACTTGCAGTGGCCACATGAGATGTCGGGGACCGACAGGGTGATCTGGGACATGGGTTCAGCCTTTCTGGGTTGGGAGCCCGGGCGCGTATCGCAGCGTTTCCAGGAGCTCATCGACGACCTGCTCGGACCGACCCTCTTTGACGTGGTCGAGCACACAGGTTTCGATATGGTTCTGGAGCAGCACGCGGTTGACGCCTTCGAGGGATCCCTGCAACGCAGACACCTGTTTCATGATGTCGGGGCAGTAGCGCTCGTCTTCGACCATCCTGATGACCGCATCGATGTGGCCTCGGACCGTCTTGAGTCTGTTGAGCGCAGACGTCTTGTGTTCCGGTTTCATGATTTGAGTATACCCCTCCCCTGGAGGGGGGGAACGCTTCGCGTTCCGTGGGGAGTTGGGGAATGCCTCCGGCGTTCCTTGGGAGTTTCTTCGAAACTCCATGGCTACGCGTCTGCTACTTCAGCAGGACCTGGCCGATGCGGCGCGAGGTGATGATCGAGCCGATGATGCCGAGGACGAGCAGATAGGCGATGTTGATGAGCATCGTCCAGCTCAGAATCCCGAGTGTGAGGCCTCGAACCAGTTCGACGCCGTGGAAGAGCGGCGATACCCACGTGATCTTCTGCATGAGGGGTGGGTAGACGTCGATCGGGTACATCGTTGCCGAGAACAGGAAGAGCGGAAGCACGATGAGCGTCACAAGATCGAGATCCTGCCACGAGCGCATCCACGTGGTACCCGCCGTGCCGATCGCGCCAAAGGCGAACCCGATGAGCAGTGCTGCAGGGAACGCAAGGATCGCGAGCGGTGACTCGATCAGGCCCATGACGGCCATGACGAGAAGGAACGCGGCCGAGTACATCGCACCCCTTGCGAGCGTCCAGGCGATCTCTCCTGACGCGACCTCTGTCGGTTCAACGGGTGTTGCAAGAACCGCGTCATACACCTTGCCGTAGCGGAGCTTGAAGAAGATGTTCGTCGACTCGAACACGGCACCATTCATTGCTGAAGCGGCCAGCATTGCGGGTGCGACAAACGCTTGGTAAGGCACAATGACACCACCGACCTCGACATCGCCAACGAGTTGTCCGACGCCGATGCCTATGGCGAAGAGGTAGAACACCGGCTCGAAGAAGCCGGACAGAAGTACAGGCCAGAACGACTTCGTCGACAGGACGTTTCGCTCGACGAGATAGCGGCCTCGCCATTTGCGCGTGAGCGGCGGGATGACCCTTGTTGTGAGCGTCGGAGCGGTCATGGCTTCAACTTCGCTCTGAGCGGGCCCGTGCACAACAGGGCAAAGCCAACGATCCATGCCACGAGATACAGGACGCTCACCCACCACGCAATGGCGGGACTCTGGTTCACCACGATTGCCCGCGCGAGTTCGACACCATGGAACATGGGCGTAACGAACGCGACTGGCTGGAGCCATCCGGGGAGCTGGGTGACGGGGAAGAACGCCCCGGAGAACAGGAACATCGGGATGACGACGAAGCGAAAGAACATCGGGAGGCCAGCAATGGATTTCAGCCGCACGGTGAACGCGGTCGTGGCGGAGACCATCGCGGCACCAACGAGGACTGCCGGACCGACGGCGAGGAGCGACTCGAACAACGGGGCCACCCCGAACGCGGCGACGATCGCGGCGAATACCACGGAAACGAAGAAGACCCGAGCTGTCGACCACAAGAGATGGCCGAGGAGGAGGCCCTCTATGCCGATGGGGCTTGCGATGCGCGCTTGCCAGCTCTTCTGCCACTCGATGCCGCCCATGACCTTCCATGCACCCTCACCCGCTCCCGTTTGCATGGCGGATGCGACGAGGATTCCCGGTGCAATGAAGGTGAGGTAGGAGACGCCGTCGACGCCACCGGGCATGTTCGCGTCGACGAGCGAACCGAGTCCGACGCCCATGGCGAGCATGTAGAGGATGGGATTGAGGAAGGTTGACACGACCGACCCGCGCCATGTGCGGCGATAGATCCTGGCTTCTGCCTCAAAGATGCGCAGAGATAGTGGTGTTGCCACTACTCGACCAGTGATCTGCCGGTGAGCCGCAGGAAGACATCCTCGAGCGTGGAACGCCTCGCGAGCACTGTCTCGGGTTCAAGCCCGTTCTCTGTCACGGTCCCAATCGTCCGCTCCGCATCGTCGGTGTAGACGAGTGCACGGTCAGCGAGAACCTCGGTGCGCTGAGCAAGATCTTCGATCTGAGCGTTGAGTGTCTCAAGGACTCCAACCGGGAAGCGAAGCTCCACAACCTCGCCGGGCGAGTGCTCCTCGATCAGCGCCCGCGGAGAGCCCTCAGCAACGATCTTGCCGTTGTCCATGATGACGAGCCGATCGCAGAGTTGTTCGGCCTCATCCATGTAGTGGGTGGTGATGATGAGCGTGACGCCCTGCTGTTTGAGCCGGTAGAGGCGATCCCACAAGATGTGGCGGGCCTGCGGATCGAGTCCTGTTGTCGGTTCGTCAAGAATGAAGAGGTCAGGTGTGTTGATGAGACCCCGAGCGATCACGACTCGGCGCTTCATCCCACCCGAGAGTGATGAGATCTTGACGTCCTTCTTCTCTGTGAGCTGTACGAACTCGAGAAGTTCCTCGATCTTCTCGCGAATCTCCGCCCGGGACATGTCGAAGTAGCGACCGTACATCATGAGGTTGTCGTCGAGACTGAGCTCCTCGTCGAGGTTGTTCTCCTGGGGCACCACTCCAAGCCGAGACCTGAGGCGCGGTCCATCTGTTTGAGGGTCGAGGCCCAGCACCGAGAGGGAACCACTCGAGATCGGGCTCGTTGCACCGATCATTCGCATCGTCGAGGTCTTCCCAGCACCATTTGGACCGAGGAAGCCGAAGGTCTCGCCTGCCGAAACGGCAAAATCGATGCTGTCCACAGCGACGAGTTCGCCGAAGTTCTTGGTGAGGCCGGAGGCCTGAATCAACGCGTCCATGAACCGACAAGGATACCGCTACGTTTCAACCATGATCCACGAATCAATCGTTGATGCAATCGGCAACACGCCGCTCGTCCGTCTGTCTCGAATCCACCCCAGCGGCAACCTCGTCGCGAAGGTCGAGTCCACAAACCCCGGAGGGTCCATCAAGGACCGAATCGGGCTCGGCATGATCGAGCGTGCCGAAGAGAACGGCTGGCTCACGCCCGGTGACACGATCGTTGAACCGACATCGGGGAACACGGGAGTTGGCCTTGCAATGGCAGCGGCGATCAAGGGCTACAAGCTGATCTGCATAATGCAGGACAAACAATCCAAGGAGAAGCAAGATCTCCTCAAGGCATACGGCGCCGAGGTCCATCTCTGTCCCACCGATGTCGAGCCGAACGATCCAACATCGTATTATTCGGTCGCTAGAGAGTTGTCGTCAAGACCGAACCACTACCAACCCGACCAGTACACGAACCCAGCGAATCCGGCCGCTCACGTCCTGGCGACCGGGCCCGAGATCTGGGAACAAACGAGCGGCGGCATTGGCACATTCGTTGCGGGCGTCGGCACGGGTGGGACGATCTCGGGGAATGCCAAATACCTCAAGGGTCTCAATCCTGATGTGTTGGTTGTCGGTGTCGACCCAGAGGGTTCCATCTATACAGCAGCGTCCGACGAGGATGTCACTACCTACCTGATCGAGGGTGTAGGCGAGGATTTCTGGCCCGAGACCTATGACCCGGATCTCACGGACCGCTATGAGATGGTGACCGACGCAGAAGCGTTCGCGATGACCCGGAGGCTCGCCGTTGAGGAGGGCATACTTGTGGGCGGCTCCGGCGGGATGGCGGTTGTCGGCGCCTTGCGGGTCGCCGAGGAGTACCCGGACAAACTGACCGTGGTCATCATCCCGGACTCAGGCCGCAGCTACCTGTCGAAGATCTTCAACGACGAGTGGATGTCTGCCAACGGGTTTGACACCCGGTAGAGACTCTTTTACGTGACGAGTTCGCGACGAGTCGCGTCATAGAGATGATCAACACAGGAGATTCTCTGATGCCCAGTCCGAAACGCCGCATAGTGCTCGTGATGATGCTCGGTGCGCTGGCGCTCCTGACAGCAGCCTGTTCCAGCTCTGCCGATGCCGGTGCCGTCCGCGATTTCAGTGAGATCCAGTCAAGCGACTTCGAATTTACCGTCGACGCAAGCGGTGCTGCGAAGATGAACGTGTCGACGAACATCGATGCCGCGTGTTCGATCTCGTACGGAGAGACGGATGCCCTTGGGACCATCGGAACCGACGATGACATGGGTGGTGCTGCACACGATGACCACGAGGTCATCCTCGTCGATGCGGAGCCGGGTAGGACGTACAAGTTCCGCGTGCAGGGAGCCGATGCCGAGGGCAACATCTACCAGAGCGAGATCGCGACGTTCACACTCCCCGAAGCTCCGATCGGAAGCGATGAGGCGATGGAGGATCACGGTACCAACGTCGCTCAGGGCGCGGCGGTACTCGATGTGAGCTCAATCTTCTCTGGTTCTTGGTCAGGCGAGAACGCACTCGATGGAGACATGACCACGGAGTGGGCCACAAAGGGCAGCGGTGATGACGCCTACATCGTGATCGACCTCGGCGCTTCTCGAGGGATCACTGGCGTGGAATTCATCACACGCACGATGAGCGATGGCACCGCGACGACCACCGAGTACACGGTCACGGTTGACGACGGTGAGACCTACGGGCCCTTCACTGCAGGCAACCAGACCGATCCTGGCTTCGCTGCGGTCGAGTTCACAGGCCAGGTTCTGAGATTCGACGTTGAGGTGTCCACGGGTGGCAACACCGGTGCGATCGAAATCAGAGCGTTCGTGCCAGCGAGTTGATCTGATGGCGGTGGTCGCCCGCGTTGGAGACCGTAGGATGTCGACCACATGACGGAAGACCAGTTCGAAACCATTGCGATCCACGCCGGACAGGAACCAGACCCGACCACGGGTGCCGCCGTTGTGCCCATCTATGCCACGTCGACCTACGTGCAGGAGTCCCCCGGCGTCCACAAGGGATACGAGTACTCGCGCACGGACAACCCGACACGCACGGCGCTGCAGACCCAGCTCGCGGCGCTCGAAGGTGTTGGTGAGGGCGAAGACGGGGGCTGTGTCGCGACATCGTCCGGTCTTGCCGCGACAGCGATGATCGGATACATGCTCAAGCCGGGTGACCACATCGTGCTGCCGAACGACGCATACGGTGGCACCTTCAGGCTGGTCGCCCAGGTGCTCACCGAGCACGGCATCGAGTGGACGGCCGGTGATCTCACGACACCGGACGGCATCGCTTCGGCCATGAAGCCAAAGACCAGGCTCATTTGGGTCGAGACGCCCACCAATCCACTCCTGAGGATTGTAGATATCGCTGCCGCCGCGGAGGTCGCACAGGCGCACGATGCCTGGCTTGTCGTCGACAACACGTTCGCAACCCCGTATCTCCAGCAACCCCTAAGCCTTGGCGCGGACATGGTGGTGCACAGCTCGACGAAGTATCTCGGCGGACACTCGGACACAGTTGGAGGAGCGATCATCACCAACGATGCTGATCTCCTTGATCGTCTCCGCTTTCTCCAGAACGCCACCGGGCCAATTCCGGGGCCGTTCGACGCGTATCTCATCTTGCGGGGGGTCAAGACGCTTGCGCTGCGAATGGAGAGGCACAATCAGAACGCGGCGATGATCGCTCGGTTCCTTGATGATGATCCGAGGGTCGCACGCGTCTGGTACCCGGGCTTACCAACCGATCCCGGACACGAGGTCGCCCGCAGCCAGATGGCTGGTTTCGGGGGCATGATCTCGTTCACACCAACCGGTGGCATCGATACTGCCGAATCAATTGTCACCAGGACGAGGCTCTTCTTCCTCGCCGAGTCGCTCGGCGGTGTTGAGTCGCTCATCGAGATACCAGCCGCTATGACCCACCTCTCGGTGGAGGGCACAGACCTCGAGGTTCCCCAGGATCTGGTGCGGCTTTCGGTGGGCGTTGAACATGTCGATGATCTGCTTTCTGACCTCGATCGGGCGCTTGGTTGAGCGGTCCTGCTGACCTTGGTTGGAGCGAGGCATGGCAACACGAACGCGACGGAATGGATACTCCTGGCGAGCCCCGCCGTGTCGTTCGACACGACGGCGTGAAGGTCCTCGTATCCGACGGTGAGTCCGTTGAACACGTCGCATTTCCGCGATCGATGCAGATCGCAGTGGGCGACTGGGTTCTGGTGCAGAACGAGACTGTTACATCGACACTGCCGCGCAGATCGCTCCTCAAACGAGATCATGAGGAACGCGGCCCGCAGTTGATCGCCGCAAACATCGATGTGGTCATCGTCATATTCGGTGCCGACCGTCCGTTGCGTCGGCCCAAGGTCACACGGTTCGTGGCCCTTGCGTGGGATATCGGGGCCCAACCGATCGTGATCGTGTCCAAGACCGATATCGCTCAGGATCCCAACCACCTTGTCTCCACCCTCACCGAGTGGCTTCCGGGCGTCGAGATTCTCGCGACATCGATCGAGACGGGTGAGGGTGTGGAGGGTGTTGCGGCGGCCCTGGCCGGCAGAACAGGAACCTTCATAGGAGAATCAGGAGCGGGCAAGTCCTCGCTTGTGAATGTACTGATGGAGGACGAGGTTGCGTGGGTCGGTGAGGTTCGCGAAACCGATGCAAAGGGTCGACACGTGACGAGCCATCGCGAGCTGCATCTGCTCCCGAACGGTGGAATGATCATCGACAATCCTGGTGTGCGGTCCCTGGGGCTGACCGCAGAAGGCGACGGTGTCGACGCGCTCTACGCCGACATCGAAGAGTTGACGTACCACTGCAAGTTCTCCAACTGCGGCCACGAGACCGAACCGGGATGTGCTGTGCTCGCTGCTGTGGAGTCAGGTGAGTTGTCGAGGGATCGCTGGAGCGGCTACCTGCGGTTCGTTGACGAGCAGCTCGATGCACAGCAACGCGCCCACGACAAGGACATCGCTGCTCACTTCCGGCGCGAAGCGTCAGCAGTGAGACAGGCGCGCGATGCCAGGGATGGGGAGCCAGATTCGTAGGGGATGACCGGTTCTCAAGTACGCGAGCCGGTGGAAATCGAATGTGCGAAGTACTCAGCCCCAGGTGCCGATGCTGTCGATCTCGATTTCGTAGTTCACGCGCACCTCACCGGGCTTCCCGAACTGATAGGACTCGTGGTCAAGGTATTTGGTGGCTAATTGATCGATCAGCCACGTGCCGTCTGTGGCGGTCTTCGTGACCCTGCCCTGCATCACGATGTTCTTGTACGGCTC
>JAUVQC010000017.1 GCA_030598305.1 Actinomycetes bacterium | reverse complement strand
GGGAGCGGTCCTCACGGAATCTGGTTGATGCGGCGCGAGCCGAGCTCGAAGGTGATTCGGTCACCGCCATCGAATATGTCGAGGTGGCGCACGCTTCAGACGCGTCGGTAGTCGATGAGGTGCGAGCCCTGTCGTTCATCGCCCTCGCCGCGCGGATCGGTGGTGTCCGGCTCATCGACAATGTGTTCCTGGATCCCAAAGCCGGGAGAGCAGATCGTGGCACCCGACTCACCAGGCCGAGCATCCTCTATGGAGACAACTGATGTTGCTCACCGTTGACGTTGGGAACACGCAGGTCGCTCTCGGGATGTTCGATCGCGAGGAGCTGGTCGGCCACTGGCGAATTTCGACGAATCCGGATGCGACCTTTGATGAAGCAAGGTGGCAGCTTGTCGGAATTCTGGGCGCAGACGGGTTCACACAGAGCGATGTCAGGGGTGTTGCGATCTCGAGCGTGGTGCCCGCCATGACCGCTGCCCTGCGCCGTGTTGCGCCCCACCTCGCATCGGGGCCCGTGGTGGTGGTCGAGCCCGGCGTGAAGACCGGCATGTCCATCGAAATCGACAATCCGCGTGAAGTGGGGGCCGACCGCATCGTCAACGCCCTCGCAGCCCGCGAACGTTATGGGGTGCCGGTCGTGGTCGTCGACTTTGGAACATCGACCAACTTCGACGTAGTTGGCCTCGAAGGCGCCTATCTCGGTGGAGCTATCGCTCCGGGACTCGAGATTTCAACCGATGCGCTCATTTCGGGGACGGCCGCCCTGCGAAAGGTCGAGTTCTCTGCCCCGCGGTCGGTCATCGGAAGGGGCACGGTCGAGGCGATACAGTCGGGTGGACTGTATGGGCACGCAGGCCTCGTCGATGGCATCGTCGAGCGGATCGCTGCGGAATTCGATCAACCCATCACGAGAGTGGCAACCGGTGGGCTGGCATCTACCATCGTTCCCCACTGCTCGAGTGTGGACACGGTCGATCCCTACCTCACGCTCGAGGGTCTGCGCATCATCTTCGAACTGAACCAGGACGCCGAATGACCGACGAAGCCGAACGGCACGAGACACCGGACGTTGATTCCGAGGCACTCGAGACGAACGCGCTGACCCGTGACCGTCTGGCCAAGTACCGCAAGGTGATGGAGGACGGCGGATTCCCCTACTCATTTGACCGTACCGACACCGCAGCAGACCTCAGGGAACGATTCCCCGAACTCGAGCCCGGCACATCAACCGGTGAGTCGGCCACGGTCGCGGGTCGTCTCCAGACGACAAGGGAGATGGGAAAGCTGATCTTCGCGCCGGTCACTGATGGCACGGGAACGTTGCAGCTCTTCGTAGACAAACGGACACTCGGTGACGGCGCGTTCGAGGCGTTTCGTGAACTCGACGCTGGTGATTGGATCGGAGCCACGGGCGAGGTGATCGTCACCAAGCGCGGCGAGCTCAGCGTACGCATCACAGAGTTCGTGCTTCTCCAGAAGAGCTTGCGGCCCATGCCAGACAAGTGGCACGGTCTCAAGGACATCGAGCAGCGAAGCCGCCGAAGGTATCTCGACCTCCTCGCGAACGAGGACTCGCGTAACGTCGCCCTCACGAGGGCAAAGATCGTCAGCGAGCTGAGACGCCAGTTCGAGATCCGGGGATACGTCGAGGTCGAAACTCCCGTGCTGCTGCCCGAGGCGACGGGGGCGACGGCAAAGCCCTTCGAGACGACGCACAACGCGCTCGACATGGACATGTACCTCCGGATTGCAACCGAGCTGTATCTCAAGCGGTTGGTCATCGGCGGCATCGAGAAGGTCTTCGAAATCGGGAGGATCTTCCGAAACGAGGGAATCGATTCGACGCACAACCCCGAATTCACGATGCTCGAGTCGTATGAGGCCTTTGCGGACTTCAATGACGTCATGGTGCTCGTCGAAGACGTGGTGGCTGCCTGTGCCGTGGTGGCCACGGGAGGAACCGAGGTCACATTCGACGGCAGGGCACTCGATCTTTCTGGTCCATATCGCAGGGCAACGATGCTTGAACTCACCCGTGAGGCCGTGAAGGAGGACATCGGCTACGACACATCCATTGAGGAGCTGCGCGTGTTGGCTGGTCGCCACGGGATCGAGCCGGAGGATCACTGGGGCTCGGGGAAGCTCATCGAGGCGCTGTTCGACGAGCTGGTCGAGGACACGTTGTGGGAACCAACGTATGTGACGGAACATCCGATCGAGACATCACCGCTGGCCCGTGTCCATAGGACCAAGTCACATGTGACCGAACGGTTCGAGCTCTTCATCGCGGGAGCTGAATACGCGAACGCGTTCTCCGAACTGAACGATCCGTTCGACCAGCGGTCGCGATTCGAGTCCCAGGCTGAGGCGAAAGCCGCCGGTGATGAGGAGGCGCACCCAATCGATGAGGATTACATCAGGGCCCTCGAATACGGGATGCCACCAACGGGTGGCCTTGGCATCGGTGTCGACCGACTCGTGATGTTGCTCACCGACAAACGTCACATCAGAGAGGTCATCCTCTTCCCGACCATGCGACCTGAGGGCTCGTGATGATCATCCCCGACGTGACTGTCGACCTGGAGATTCCCATCGAGGGAATCCTGTCGAAAGTGCTCTACAAGAACGACTCGGTTCGGCTTGTTGGCTTTGCGTTCGACACCGGTCAGGAACTCACGGAGCACACCGCGGCCAGACCGATCATCGTCGAGGTTGTGTCCGGGAGTGTCGACTTTGTTGTCGGCGACGAAACCACCAGGATGGGGCCTACCGCGTGGTGCTACCTTGAGGCGTCAGTTCCCCACTCGGTTCTCGCGCTCGAACCGTCGCGACTGTTGCTGACCCTGCTCTAGGAGGCTGCTGATTGATGCCGTTGGTCAGCGGTCTCCTAAGCGGCTATCCCGTCCGAGTCGATCACCCGCCAGACGTCAC
The DNA here is from genome assembly GCA_030598305.1 of Actinomycetes bacterium. The sequence goes on along the minus strand of JAUVQC010000017.1, from coordinate 9,151 downwards.
CGAACGAGCCGACCACATCGACGAGTAGCCCCTCCTCGATCGCGAATGCCATGCACTGGACCGATCGGTCGCCCTGCTCGAATGCGTACGGGAACAGTCCGGTAGCGAATACGTCGACTCGAACGGGTCCTGTGCGGACGAAGTCGTCCACTAGATCGTCGCACGCGGCCTGGAACGCCGACGGTCCGTCGGCTGGCCACTCGTCGAATGCAACGGTCGCGTCGCCAAGATACTGATATCCGTGGGGGCGGCCGCATTCGACCATCTCGGGTGCGAAGGAGCGGTCAAGGCACTCCTCGGGGATCGGGTTCCACTCGAGGTCGGTGCGTTCCGACATCGGGCCGGCGATCAGGAGCGGGCCGTCGATCGTTCTGAGCTGGACCACGCATGCCAGATATCGATCGCCTCGGTCCCACTCGTCGGAGTCCGGCATGTACGTGATGAGCGAAGGGGTGTGATCCTTTTGCGTACCGAAGGCCTCCGTGTACGCCTTGTCGCATCGATAGTTACGGTCGTACTCGATCGCTTCGGCGTCGAATTCGTCGAGATCGGTTCCGATCTGCTCCGATACGAGTACCTCGGCAGTGTGTGGCCCTGCGCACGGCACGACGACGTCGGGAGGGAATGGCGCATACGGGAGTGTCTCAGCTTCAGGATCGACATAGAGGCACGTGCCGGCATCCCACACGGTCTGTGGCTGGCTCTCTGAGGCGAGCGATTCGAGGTAGTTGACCGCGCCAATGGCGGCGATCGATGTGGAGATCACGAAACCATCGCCGGTCGACCACGCGTACAGCACCAGTCCCCCCGGCGTCTCGGCTTCGAATATGCCTCCTGCGACTTCGCCTCCTGACACTTCCCTTGGGTCTGCATCCGAGAGAGTTGCAATGAGGGCGGGGACGAAGTTCGGGTCACCGCGCCACGTGAGTGTGGGGATGACAGATACAGCCAGGACATTCGGGTTCAACCCATCGGCGAAAACTTCCCATACGAGTCCGTCGACGAGGTCCTCGGGGAGCCATTGTTCGATGGCTGTGAGGGCGTCCTCGTCGAAGAGGCTTGGTTCATCCGAGACTTCGAAGTCACCCGCGTCCCAGAACGCATCAGAGGCGACATCGTTCGGATCGCCTCGATCGGGAGCATCAAGTTCATCCTGTTCAGCTTCAGGTGTGGTCGTAGTGGTCGTTGCCGATGATGTGGTGGTCTGGTTCTCCACCGCTGTAGTTGTGGTCGGGACACCGGACTTGGGTACACAGGCAGCAGCGACAATGGCGAGGACGAGCGCAACGATGAGGGTTCTAACAGCCATGCCATGACGCTAACCGAACACAGCAACTCCGCGACAGACCACTAGGTGCGGGCGGAGAGAACGCGGTCCATGAGGTACTGGTCGAGGTTGTGGAGCACGTCGGCGAGCGGATTCGAGGGGATCTGGTCTGCTGCCTTCTCAGCCCGTCGGATTCGATCCTCGCACTCGTCGAGAGCCACATCGATGTAGCCCCCTTCCATCGTGAGGTCGATGACGCGCCTGATGGCGTCGCGGGCGTACGGACCACCACCGGCAAGCAGTGAGCGAACCTCGTCGCCGTGGGGGCCATCGGCTGTCAGAAGAACCGGCAGGGTGAACGTGCCTTCTCCGATATCAGAACCGGCTGGTTTGCCGAGGAAGTCATCGCTTGCGATGAGATCGAGGACGTCGTCGGTGATCTGGAACACCATGCCCATCTCCCAAGCCCATTCCGATATCGCCTCGATGGTGTCGTGGTCGGCTCCGCCCATCATTGCCCCGAGGCGGGCCGAGGTACGGATCAGCGATGCGGTCTTGCCCCCGATAACGGTGTAGTAATCCTCGGGGCCATGGTCGAAGCCATGCGCATGTACGAGCTCGGACACCTGGCCCTCGCACAGGGTTGCGTACGTCCGAGCGATCAATGCAACGGCTTCTTGCCCGAGTGGTGCGGCGATCTCGGATGCCCGTGCGAGGAGGAAGTCCCCAGCAAGGATCGCGATCGTGTTCGTCCAGTTCGTGTTGACCGACGTCTTGCCACGTCGAGCGTCGGCCTCATCGATGACGTCATCGTGGTAAAGCGATCCGACATGGACCAGTTCCACAGCCACGCCAGCTTCAACCGACGCGGTCCCGGAGTTGCTTCCAAGTTCGGCTGCGACCTGTGCGAGCAGTGGCCGATACCGCTTTCCGCCGGCCATCAACAGGTGCTGGGCGATCTCCGTCAAGAATGGTGTCTCTGCGACCGATACCTCTCCCAGACGGGTCTCTACCATCTCCATGCGCTCCCACACGCGAGGAATGGGCACGAGATCACGAAAGATCGGTTGGTCCACAGGCGACTCCGGTACAGGGAATGCGGATGGTAGCTCGCCGGTTACGGGTACCAAACAGACTTCGGGAACCCTGTGGGTTCCTTGGTCCTATCCCCGGCGTAGAGGGATTCGATACCTATACTCCGCGAGGCGCACCGGTTATCGGAGCGCCACAGCCGTATGAGGGGTGACGAACGTGTTCGAGCGTTTTACAGACAGAGCCCGCAGGGTCGTCGTACTTGCCCAAGAAGAAGCGCGCCTTCTGAACCACAACTACATCGGCACCGAGCACATCCTCCTCGGCCTGATCCACGAAGGCGAGGGTGTTGCAGCCCGTGCCCTCGAGGAACTCGGCATCGATCTCGAATCCGTACGAACTCAGGTCGTTGAGATCATCGGCCAGGGTTCCCAGGCGCCAACGGGGCACATTCCTTTCACCCCGAGGGCCAAGAAAGTGCTCGAACTCTCCCTTCGCGAGGCACTTCAGCTCGGTCACAACTACATCGGAACCGAGCACATCCTCCTCGGGCTCATCAGGGAGGGCGAGGGCGTTGCCGCTCAGGTGCTCGTCAAGCTGGGTGCAGAGCTGACCAAGGTCAGACAGACAGTTATCCAGCTGCTCTCGGGTGTCGAAGGCGACGAAAGCGAACGATCCGGGAGCCATCCCGGTAGCGGCTCTGGGTCCAGGGGAGAAGGATCGAAGTCCGGCTCCGCCGTCCTCGACCAGTTCGGGCGCAATCTCACCCAGCTTGCCAAGGAACGCGAACTTGACCCTGTGATCGGCCGTCAGAACGAGATCGAGCGCGTCATGCAGGTGCTCTCACGCCGCACGAAGAACAACCCCGTGCTCATCGGGGAGCCCGGCGTCGGAAAGACAGCGATTGTTGAGGGTCTCGCACAGAAGATCGTCGACAATGACGTTCCCGACACGCTCACCGGCAAGCACATCTACACCCTCGACCTCGGTGCACTGGTCGCTGGATCACGCTATCGCGGCGATTTTGAGGAACGTCTCAAGAAGGTGCTCAAGGAGATCCGTACACGGGGTGACATCATCCTCTTCATCGACGAGATCCACACGCTCGTCGGAGCTGGTGCCGCAGAAGGAGCCATCGACGCTGCAAGCATCCTCAAACCAATGCTTGCACGCGGCGAATTGCAGACCGTCGGTGCAACGACCCTCGAGGAATACCGCAAGTACCTCGAGAAGGATTCAGCACTCGAGCGACGGTTCCAGCCTGTCCAGGTCGACGAGCCGTCGATAGCGGACACGATCAAGATCCTCGGCGGCCTCAAGGAGTCCTACGAGGAACACCACAAGGTCGAGTTCACAGATCAGGCACTTGTCAACGCGGCGAATCTCGCTGATCGCTACATCGCGGATCGGTTCCTGCCTGACAAGGCGATTGACCTGATCGACGAAGCCGGTAGCCGTATGCGACTCCAACGCTCCGACCTCCCCGATGATCTCAAGGAGATCGACGACCAGATCGGAGGAATCCGCAAAGATAAGCGCGACGCTGTCAGCGCCCAGCAGTATGAACGCGCCGCGAAGCTGCGCGACCGCGAGCGGGAGCTCATGACGGAGCGGACCGATGCGGAGAAGCTGGCTTCCGAGGATGGTCCGGTATTCAAGTCGACAATCGATGAGGAAGAGATTGCACAGGTGCTTGCACAGTGGACAGGGATCCCCGTCCACAGGCTCACCGAGGAGGAGACCCAGAGGTTGCTCAACATGGAAGATGAGCTGCACAAGCGGATCATCGGCCAAGGTGACGGCATCACTGCGGTATCCAAGGCAATCAGGCGTACCAGAGCCGGTCTCAAGGATCCGAAGCGCCCGGGTGGCTCGTTCATCTTCCTCGGCCCGTCGGGTGTTGGAAAGACAGAGACCGCAAAGGCCCTTACTGAGTTCCTGTTCGGCGACGAGTCGTCTCTCATCCAGATCGACATGTCCGAGTACATGGAGAAGCACGCGGTGTCGCGTCTCGTCGGCTCACCTCCAGGGTACGTCGGCTATGACGAAGGAGGACAACTCACCGAGGCTGTTCGGCGCAAGCCCTTCTCTGTGGTGCTCTTCGATGAGATCGAGAAAGCACACCCTGACGTATTCAACATCCTCCTCCAGATCCTCGAGGATGGCCGTCTCACCGATTCACAGGGCCGCACCGTCGACTTCAAGAACACCGTCATCATCATGACCTCCAACCTCGGAACGGCTGACTTGAACAAGAGGATCGGATTCTCGGCAAGCGACGCGGAGCTTGACTACGAGAAGATGCGCGCCAAGGTTTTGGAGGCGCTCAAGAACCACTTCCGTCCCGAGTTCCTGAACCGCGTTGACGAGGTCATCGTATTCCACGAACTCACCATGGAAGAGGTCAAGTCGATCGTCGATCTGCTGCTCGTTCGGGTGCGCGAGCAGCTTGAGAGCCAAGCCGTTGACCTCGTGCTCACGGATGACGCCAAGGAGCTACTGGCCAAGAAGGGCTACGACCCACAACTCGGTGCTCGTCCGCTTCGTCGGGCGATCCAGCGACTCCTGGAGGATCCACTGTCCGAGAAGGTCCTATTCAAGGAGTTCCCTGCAGGGAGCACCATCCTCGTGACCGTCGACGAAGAGGACTCCGCGATCCTTTCATTCGAGGCGATCGAGACGCCAGCGGAACCCCCCGTGGAACTCGCCGAGAACTGAGCAGCGTCACTTCTCCAGAGCACTATCCCTTGGGAACTCGTTACCATTCTCATGTCCCCCGATCTTTCTGGGTAGGGGACCACTATTCGACTAATGAAAGGGTGCGTGATGCGCTCAGTACTCAAGAGAAGGGGAGCCGTTTTTGCATTGCTCCTCGTTCTTGCTCTTGTCGCCGCTGCATGTAGCAGCAGTGATGACACCACGGACACGACCGCAGACGGCGGCTCCGAGGACACGACGACAACAGAGGCTCCGAAGGCGGGCGAAGGCGTCGAGGTCGGTATGGCCTTCGACATCGGCGGCCGTGGCGACCAGTCGTTCAACGACTCGGCAGCTCTGGGTCTCGAGAAGGCGATCGCCGACTACGGCGTTGGCGCCACCGAGCTCGAAGCAGACGCCGGTGGTGAGAACCGCGAAGAGAACCTCCGCCTCCTGGCTGAGGCAGGCAACGACATTTTGATCGCCGTTGGGTTCGCCTTTGCCGAGGGCGTCACAAACGTCGCGACGGACTTCCCCGACACGTATTTCGGCATCGTTGATGACGGAAGCGTTGACCTCCCGAACGTAGCGGGTCTTGTCTTTGCAGAGCATGAGGGGTCCGCACTTGTCGGTGCCGCTGCTGCCCTGAAGTCACAGACCGGAACCATTGGGTTCATCGGTGGTGTCTCCGGGTTCGGTCTCATCGAGAAGTTCGAGGCTGGCTTCGAGTTTGGCGCGACGCAGATCAATCCTGACATCGAGATTCTCGTCACGTACCTGAGCGCTGCTCCTGACTTTGCCGGATTCAACGATCCTGCCAAGGCCAACGAGTCTGCACTCGGCATGTACGACGAGGGCGCCGACGTCATCTACCACGCTGCTGGTGGATCAGGCGCTGGCCTCTTCGAAGCTGCAAAGACCTTCTCGGAGGCCGGCGGAGCGAAGGTGTGGGGCATCGGTGTCGACTCCGACCAGTACAACACTGTTGATGCTGCCGTCCAGGAGTACGTGCTGACGTCGATGATCAAGCGTGTTGACACTTCGGTCTACACCACGATCACGAACTACATCAATGAGGATCGCCAGTCCGGCGTGCTCGTCTTCGACCTCGCCGCTGACGGCGTTGGCTACTCCACCTCTGGTGGATTCATCGATGACATCACCGAACAGCTTGATGCTCTGCGTGAGCAGATCGTCAAGGGTGAGCTCACGGTTCCGACCGAACCTGCTGGCTGAGCCAGCTGACGGGAACACTCCGTGTTCCTTACGAGAGAGCCCGGGGCGGATGCCCCGGGCTCTCTCGCGTCTGTGGCGCTGCTTGGCGCGGGGGACGAGGCTACGCTGTGGTCTTCGGGGCATGGGCAGTGGCTCGTTTGTCGATAGGAGTGGTTCGTGGCGGACAACGGTCGGGCAGTGGAGCTGATCGACATCACAAAGACCTATCCGGGTGTCATCGCAAACGACAAGGTGAACCTCTCTGTTGGGCTTGGTGAGATCCACGCGATCGTCGGGGAGAACGGTGCAGGCAAGTCCACGCTCATGAACATGCTCTTTGGCATGCAGATCCCTGATTCCGGGGAGATCAGGGTTCGGGGTGAACTCGAACATTTCCGATCGCCGAAGGACGCGATCGCCCATGGAATCGGCATGGTCCATCAACACTTCATGCTCGCCGACAACTTCACCGTGCTAGAGAACATCGTTCTCGGTTTTGAGCCGAGAAACGGGATGAGGATCGATTTCAAGAGCGCTCGCGCCCAGATCGTCGAGCTCGGATCTCGGTACGGGATGACGCTCGATCCCGACTCGCTCGTCGAGCACCTCTCCGTTGGACAGCGTCAGCGTGTCGAGATCCTGAAGGTCCTTTTCAGGGGTGCGACGATTCTCATCCTCGATGAGCCCACGGCGGTGCTCGTCCCCCAGGAGGTTGACGAACTCTTCGAAAACCTCAAGGTACTCCGAGACGATGGTGTCACGTTGATCTTTATCTCGCACAAGCTCGATGAGGTGCTTTCGGTTGCGGATTCGATCACTGTCATGCGCGGCGGCAAGACTGTTGCCAGCGTGCTCCCATCGAACGTGGATGCTGGTCAGCTGGCAGAGCTCATGGTCGGAAGTGAACTACCTGTACCCGAAACCACTTCGTCGACTGTGACAGATCATGTGGCCTTGGAGGCTCGTGGCCTTACGTACCGTTCACGGGACGATCGCATCCTCCTTGATGATGTGAACCTGACGATCCACAACGGTGAGATCGTTGGGATCGCTGGTGTTGAGGGCAACGGACAATCCGAACTCATCGATACCCTGATGGGGATCATCGAACCTCAGACCGGTTCCGTGCTCCTCAACGGCGACGACATCTCAGACATGCACACGATTGACAGGCACGAGGCGGGAATCGGCATCATCCCTGAGGACCGTCACCGCCAGGGGCTTCTGCTCCTCGCACCTCTTTGGGAGAACGTGATGCTTGGGCACCAGTCCCAGGCCCCTTTCGCAAAGGGTCCGTTCATCGATATGAAGGGCACTCGAAAGGCAACAGAGGAGGTCGTTGAGCGCTTCGATGTCAAGACTCCGAACATAGACGTGCCGGCTCTCGCACTTTCGGGTGGCAACCAGCAGAAGATGATCGTCGGCAAGGAGATGCTCGCGGAGCCCGACGTCCTGATCGCCGCACATCCGACGCGAGGTATCGATGTCGGGGCCCAGGCCGCCGTGTGGGACGAACTGAGGGCTGCTCGACGGGAAGGCCTTGCTGTGCTTCTGATTTCTGCGGACCTGGACGAGTTGATCGGCCTCTCCGACACGCTGCTTGTGATCTTCGACGGGAAGATCGTTGCTTCTCTCGATCCCGGCGATGTGACACCGGAGATCCTCGGGTCATACATGACGGGCGTCGACGTGGATGTGGCGTCATGAAGCTGTCGCGTTTCTTCTTCTCCCTGCTGGCGCCGGTGTCGGCGATTATCTTCAGCCTCGGTGTCGGCGCGATCGTCCTCATGATTGTCGGCATCAACCCACTTGATGCCTATGGACAGATGGTGAGCTTCTCGGCCGATTCCACGTCGCTCGCTTCGTCGATCAACAAGGCAGTGCCTTTGTATGTTTCGGCCGTTGCGGTGGCCATCGGTTTCCAGATGAACCTCTTCAATATCGGCGTTGAGGGCCAGTACCTCATCGCGGCGATGTTCGCCGGCTGGGTGGGTACCAACGTCGTGCTCTGGGGTCCGCTCCACATCACGGTGATCATCCTGACGGCCGTCATCGTCGGGGCGATCTGGGCTGGTATTGCTGGGGCACTCAAGGTGACGCGAGGAGTCAATGAGGTCATCTCGACCATCATGTTGAACTTCATCGCCTTCTCCGCGATCGCCTATCTCATTGCCAACACGTTCTCCGTTGAGAGTGAGAGCCTGAACCTCTCGACAGGGAAGCTCCCCGACTCGGGGTTGCTTCCTGATCTCAACTTCTTGATCACGATGTTCGGCTTCGACGAACCGCGCGGAATCGAGATTCCCGGGTTCCTGATCATCGCGATCCTGCTGGGGGTCGGTTACTACGTGCTTGTGTGGCGGACACGGTTCGGATTCGAGTTGCGTATCTCCGGGATGAACCCTGGCTCAGCCCGGATGTCGGGCGTGAACCCAAAGAAGATGGTCTTCTACACGATGCTGCTTTCCGGTGGCGTGGCCGGTCTTGTCGGTCTGTCAACGTTGGTGGGGAAACTCGGCGCATACACACAGGACTTCCCCAGAGGGATCGGATTCGCGGGAATCGCCGTCGCTCTGCTCGGAAGGAACCACCCCGTGGGTATGGCTCTCGGAGCGCTGCTGTTCGGTGTCATGGACAGAGCCGCCCTGGTACTCAAGCTCGAGGGCATACCCGAGGAGATCGTTGTGATCATCCAGGGCGTGATTGTGCTCGCCGTTGTCGTGGCTTACGAGATCGTCGGACGAATCGTTGCAGCACGCGAGGTCAGGGCCGCGGCTGAGGCTCTTCAGAATTCCGGCAGCGTGGAGGTGGCGGCATGACCACCGATACGAGACAGCCGATGGTCGAGATGGAGAGCGGATCTCCGAAGTGGTCCAAGTGGGGCCTCATGCTCGTCATCTTCCTCGTCTCGATGATCGCATTGTCCGCTATCCAGGAGGT
>JAUVQC010000033.1 GCA_030598305.1 Actinomycetes bacterium | reverse complement strand
CTCGTGGAGTTCTCTGCCTGCATGCGCGAGAACGGCTACGACATGCCCGATCCCGATCTCTCGAACTTTGGGAGTGGCGGGGGTGGCCGCGAAGAGGGTGGCGGCATCTTCGGAGGCACGCTTGACAGGGACGATCCAGACTTTGTCTCGGCTATGAGCGAGTGCGATTCCATCTTCGAGAACCTCTCGTTCGGTCGTGGAGGCGGTCCTGGCGGCGGAGGGTCAAACGGATAATGACAGCTACCCAGAAGTCCAGGACCGATACGATCGACGTTGTGGATACGGATATCGACGACACACGTGAGCGGGCCGGCAAACGTCGGTGGTGGCTGTGGCTCATCATCGCGCTCGCCGTTGCTGTCGTGATCGCTCTGTTCGTCGCCGTCACGAATTCGAAAGAGGAAGTGGTGGCGAACGGCGGCTCGGAGCTTTCCACCGCAACCGTGACTCGGCAGGATCTCGTGGTGACCGAGACGGTCTCGGGGACGCTCGGGTACGGCGATTCCGAGGCGATCGCGTTCCGGACTTCATCTGAAGGCATCGACACTGTATACGGCGGACTTGCTGGTGTGGTCACGAGTGCGCCGAGTGAAGGTGTCGTGATCCTTGAAGGAGACGTTCTGTACGAAGTCAACGCTTCACCGGTCGTGGTGCTCTATGGCGACACACCTGTCTATCGGACGCTCGACCGACGGACGAGCGACGGTCCGGACATCCAGTCCCTCGAGCAGTCGCTCGTCGACCTTGGCTACGACCCCGACGGGGACATCGAGATCGACGAGGACTTCACCTCGGCGACGTCCGATGCCATCGAGCGGCTTCAGGAAGCCATCGGAGCCGAGGAAGACGGCGGATTCTCACTTGGCGAGATGCTCTTCGCTGCCGGTCCGACCTACGTTGCTGAATCCCTTGTTACCGACGGTGACCAGGTCCAGTTCGGTCAGCCGGTGATCGCCCTGTCCGCTGCCCCTGGTGGCACATACACAGAGATCGCAGGTGAGGGAGACATCGTCGAACAAGGCGATGTGCTGTACCGCACCGACAACCGCCCGACGGTCCTGCTCTATGGTGACTTGCCCGTGTACCGGACGATGGCGTCCGGTGATGTTGGCACCGATGTTGCTCAACTGCAGGCGGCGCTCATCTCCCTCGGATTCGATGAGGAAGATCTCCCCATGGGGACGTTCGACGTCACCACGATCGAAGCCGTCGTTGCGTGGCAGGCATCAACGGGCGCCCACACCGACGGTGTGGTCAATCTCGGCGAAATCGTGTTTCTCCCGAACAGCATCCGCGTGGGGGATGTGGTCGAATCCCTTGGGGACCCGGCCATGAACGGTTCCCCGGTCCTCATGACCTCTGCGAGTTCGACCTTCGTAATCGTTGAGCTCTCGACGACTGATCAATCCCTCGTCGAGGTCGGAGATGCCGTCGAGGTCGAGTTGCCCGACGAAACGGTCGTCGCTGCGACGGTGACCTCCATCGGAACTGTTGCCCAGGCGAACCAGGCAGGGGAGAGCTTCTTCGAGATGGTCGTCACTATCGACGATCCCGAAGCGACCATCGGAATCGATGAGGCACCGGTTGATGTGGCGATCGTGTCCGACTCGGCGAGCAACGTGCTCGCTGTGCCTGTGACTGCCCTCCTCGCGCTGTCCGAGGGTGGCTACGCCGTTGAGGTGGTCGAGGGTGGAGCCACACGTCTGGTGGCTGTCGAAACCGGCTTGTTCGCCGGTGGACTCGTCGAGGTCACCGCCAGCGGACTCTCTGCCGATGACGTCATCGTGGTGCCATGAGCCAAGCCCTCCACCTCGAAGGAGTCGTCAAGACCTATCCCGGTTCGCCGCCGGTGCATGCTCTGGCTGGAGTTGACCTGACGATCGACGACGGAGAGCTCGTGGCTGTTGTTGGCCCATCGGGTTCAGGCAAGTCGACACTCCTCCACATCATGGGCACACTTGATCGTGCCACCAGAGGTGTCGTCGAGGTCGCTGGTGTCGATGTGGCCGAATTGTCGGATCGCGACCTCTCCGCTCTCAGGGCGCATCACATCGGGTTCGTGTTCCAGCAGTTCTTCCTGCTGGCGGGCGAGTCGGCGCTCGACAACGTTGCCGACGGTCTTCTTTACACAGGCATGAGCCTCAAGGATCGGCGTGAGCTTGCCAGTGATGCCCTCGCCAGGGTCGGTCTTGCGAACCGCGCGAGCCACATGGCCACCAAGCTTTCGGGTGGTGAGCGTCAACGTGTGGCGATCGCCCGCGCGCTCGTCGGCACTCCGAGACTCGTGCTTGCGGATGAACCGACAGGGAACCTGGACAGCAAGACGGGACTCGACATCCTCAAGCTCATGGAGAACCTCAACGTAGAGGGCACAACGATCGTTGTGATCACCCACGATCGAGCACTCGCCGATCGCCTCCCCCGTCAGATCTCGATGCTCGACGGCGCGATCATCAGGGACCGCTCAGGGGTGGGCGTATGACGATGCTCGATGAGAGGGCGCCATCGCGCCTTGCTCCCGCGGACATGGCGAGAGCTGCGGGTATCGGTCTGAGGACGAGACGACTGCGATCCGTTCTGTCTGCCCTTGGCATCATGATCGGCATCGGAGCAATGGTCGCTGTCCTTGGACTCTCCGAGAGTTCAAAGTCCGATCTGTTGTCTCAGCTCGATGCCCTCGGGACCAACATGCTCCAGGTGGAGGCCAGCACCGGAATCGGACTTGGCCCCGGCACGCTTCCCGACGAGTCCGTGGCGATGGCTTCTCGTATCGGTCCGGTCGAAACGGTTTCGTGGGTGGGCGACGTGGCGGGTGCAAACGTATTCAAGAACGACCTCGTCCCGGATACACAGACAGGTGGTCTGAGCGTCGTCGCTGCGGACCCTGGACTCCTCGAGACGTTGCAGGGTTCCATGGCCGACGGCGTATTCCTTGATGAGGTGACCCCGGATTTCCCGGTGACCGTGCTTGGATCGGTGACCGCGGATCGGCTGGGGATCCGTTCTCTCGACCCATCGGTCGTGGTGTGGCTCGGTGATGAGTGGTTCACCGTTGTGGGCATCATGGACTCGCTCGCTCTGTCCCCCGACATCGACCGCGCCGCGCTTGTGAGTGAGGGCGCTGCTGAGACCTACCTGGACTACGGCGGTGTCATCGCCACGGTATACGTGCGCACGGATCCGAGCTCGATTGACAATGTGCGGAATGTCATGCCAGCCACTGTCAACCCGGAGAACCCTGATCAGGTGCAAGTCACGAGACCGTCAGATGCTCTCGAAGCGCGCGAGGCAGCCGATACCGCCCTCACGAACCTCTTTCTTGGTCTCGGGGCCGTCGCCCTGCTCGTCGGTGGCGTCGGCATCGCGAACGTGATGGTGATCTCGGTGATGGAACGTCGAGGCGAGATCGGCCTTCGCAGAGCCCTTGGCGCAACACGACGCCACATTTCGGTCCAGTTCCTGGGTGAGTCGCTTCTTCTGGCGAGCATCGGTGGCGTTGGCGGTGTGCTGCTCGGAGCGCTGGTCACCGCCGGATACGCGGCATCCCAGGGATGGGACGTGCTTGTCCCGACCGTCGCGATCGTTGGTGGCATCGTCGCTGCACTTCTGATCGGAGCGGTCGCCGGGCTTTACCCGGCCATGCGTGCAGCCAGGGTTTCCCCGACGGACGCGCTCCGCACCCTTTAGGCGGCTTCAGCCGGCTTCGTCGCCTTGATCGTGGCCGAGTGCATGCCGTCGGCAACGCTGTGGGTGGACTCGATGGAGATGTCGGTGAAGCCGACGCGCTCGAGACCGTTGTGATATTCATCGAAACTGAGCGCACCGGCGATACATCCCACCCAACTGCCGCGCTCGAGGCGTTCGTCGGAAGTGAGTCCATCGTCTGCGACCACGTCCGAGATCCCGATGCGTCCGCCCGCCTTGAGCACCCTGTACATCTCTGAGATCACCGCTGGCTTGTCCGCTGAGAGATTGATTACGCAGTTGGAGATGACCACATCGACGGAATCGTCTCCGAGCGGGATGTCCTCGATGGTCCCCTTGCGGAACTCCACATTCGTTGCACCCGCCTCTGCCTGATGCTTGCGGGCGAGGTCAAGCATCTCGTCCGTCATGTCGATCCCGTAGGCGAAACCCTCAGGACCGACCCGCTTGGCCGACAGAAGTACATCGATACCGGCACCTGACCCCAGATCAAGGACGGTCTCTCCGGGCTCGAGATCTGCGACTGCCGTCGGATTTCCACATCCGAGGGATGCGAGGGCAGCGCCATCGGGGACCTCGATCAGGTCGGCTGCCTCATAGAGGAGTGTGCCGAACTTGCTCGGGTCCGAAGTCTTGAATGCATCGGATGCGGACTTGTCCGAGCAGTCTGGTCCACAGCAGGAGGACTCAACGGCGATGGCGGCATCAGCGTATTTCTTGCGTACCAGTTCCCTCATGTCGGTGTTGGGCACAGCTATGCTCCTCATATCGATGTATGTCTATGTAAGAAATCTACCAGACAAATAGACAAGTGTCAATATGTAGTTGACTCACGTCGTGGAACTCAACGAGATCGATGCATGCAAACGTTCTGCGTCATCAGTTCCGATCCGAAAGATGGTGTCGGCGGTCAGTTCGAGCTCAACGGCATCCAATCCCCACACGTTGTACATCCACCCGCGCGGCACCCTTCGAACACCCCACCCCTGAATCCATGTGTTGCGCACCTGGCGCACTTCAATCACCTCGGAGAGCTGTATCACTCGATGCGGCTTTCCGAGACCGAATGTTGTGGTGATCTCATCGTCCGAGACCAGGACCCTGAGCTTGCTGAACCAGAAGGTGAATGCGACCAGACCGACCATGAAGACAGCCATGAGGAGTCCGATCCTCGAGTCATCGGAGAACGTCTCCGGTAGCGAGAACCAAGCCACCACCACCATGAGGACGGTTGTGAGGATCCCTGTGTAGCCGTACTGCGTGTGCTCATACTCCATGGATTCATTGTCGCGCGGTATGAGGGTGAAGCGAGACCTGGATGCCGGTAGCACCGCTAGGCGCGACGGAAGAAGAGCTGGAGCTCCAGGATCCCGTGGTCCTCAACGGATACCACACCCGATGACGTTGGCATTTCGACTCCCCAATCGGCGAAGGTGATATCGGTCGCACCCACGACCACGATGAGGTCACCCACGAGCTGGGCCTCGAGAGGGATTTCGATGCGATGCGTTACGCCCTTGATCTCGAGGTCGCCGACCGCGTTGACAAGGATCCCATCTCCTTCGGCTGGAACGGCTCCGATGTCGATCGGAGATGAGAGCGTGAACGTTGCGATCGGGAAGGAGTTCGTGTCAAGAGCACCCCACACGGCTCGGTTGCGTCGCGATGCGTTCGTTACGATCTGGCTCAGGTCGCCCTCAACGACCGTTTCGGTGATCGAGGTACCGTCGAGGGTCAGCGATCCTGCTACATCCGGCGTACGGCCCACCGCGGTTGTGGCGCCGACAGAGACGAGTTCCTCATTGATGCGGAACCCGAGGAACGACGATGTTGCCTCCTCGAAACTGAAATCGCCGATTGACATGTCAACCGTCCATACGCCGTCGAGTCCGGCCGGCACGTCAGTGGTGTCGGTGGAAGGAGGTTGGGTGTTTGCAATGTCCGCGACAGCTTTCTCGAGCGAGACCTCCTCGGGCACCGGCTGATTCACGTACCAGAAGAGCCCTGCACCACCAACGACGAGGATGATGGCCACCAGCGTCGCTGCGACAGCGATCCTGTTCCGTGGTCTTGGGTTCACATGGTCGTCTTCAAGCATCGCTGGGTCCTCCGGTGAGAACGCAATGTAAGCAGCACCCCCAGCTACTTGAACACGAGGAGTCAGCTACGGTGTCGCCTGTGACCGACCAAGATCAAACGACGGCCAGTAGCAAGGCGACCATCGTCCTGATGATCCTGTCGGCGGCGATGTTCATCTACGTCATCGACACAACCATCATGAACGTGTCGATCTCGGCACTCGTCGAGGATCTCGGGACGACCGTCCAGGAGGTCCAGACAGCCATCACGCTGTACACGTTGACGATGGCCGCCTTCATGTTGACGGGTGGAAAACTCGGTGACATATGGGGCTCCAAGCGGGCCTTCCGAATCGGCCTGGTCATATATGGCATCGGGACGACGATCACCGCACTGGCCCCCAACATCGGGTTCATCATTCTCGGCTGGTCGATTCTCGAAGGTCTTGGCTCCGCACTCATTGTTCCGGCCATCAATACGCTCGTCCGAGCGAACTTCACGGGGACCAAGCGCGCATCGGCCTACGGCACGTTGTTCGGTGTCGCTGCAGCGGGCGCTGCGTTCGGGCCGTTGATCGGCGGATGGCTCACTGCCAACCTGTCGTGGCGATATGCCTTTGCCGGGGAAGCGATCATCGTCGTCATCGTGCTGCTGTCCTCGGGGATGATTATCGACGCACCTGCAGTTCTCCCCAAGCCTCGCCTCGACCGCGTCGGCGTCGCGCTATCGGCCACCGGCCTCGCGATGTTCGTGTATGGCGTGCTTCAAACGAGCAGCCGTGGGTGGTCCGATCCGGTTGTTCTCGTGCTCATCCTCGGTGGCCTCGGCGTACTAGGCCTGTTCGTTTGGTGGGTCAGGCGTCAGGAAGCCGCTGGGAGACCGGCGCTTCTTCACCCGTCCATCTTCAAGCACCGGGCGATCAGCGCAGGACTACCGATCCTGTCGACCCAGACTTTCGCGCAGGCCGGGCTGCTCTTCCTTATCCCGGTCTTTACGCAGTCGGTTCTCGGTTTCGATGCATTCCAGACCGGCCTGACATTGCTGCCGCTGTCGATCGGTGTGCTCCTGACATCCACCCTCACTCCACCGCTCGGCAGGAAGATCTACCCGAAGCACATCGTCCAGTTCGGGCTCGTGTTGCTCTTCATCGGTGGGTACGTGCTGGCGACATCCCTCGCGACGGCGACGGAGGGCACTGACATGGCACTTGGCCTTCTGATCGGTGGCCTTGCAATCGGTCTCGTTGCTGGCCAGCTTCCGAACATGATCCTGTCGGGAGTGGAGCAGGACGAAGCGAGCGAGGCATCGGGCCTCCAGGGAACGGCACAGAATCTTGGGATGGCACTCGGTACGGCGATCATCGGAACCGTCATCCTCAGCGTGGCGCTGACGTCCATCGGAAACCAGGTCGCTGCATCCTCGACGATTCCCGATGACATCAAGGACGAGATCGCTGATGTCGTTGCGCTGCCTTTTGAGGCCGCGGACGCTGACCGTTTGGGTGACGAGCTCGCCGACCTTCCGCCGGAGCAGCAAGAAGAACTGCAGAACATCTACAACGATGGAACACTCGCAGGCTTCCAGGGTGCGATCCTTGCCGGTGGCATTGTTGCCCTGTTCGGTGCCCTTCTCGCTTTCCGGCTTCCGAAGAAGAAGCTCGAGGCTGATCCGTCGGACGAGCCGGTCGAGACAGCGGTCAAGGAAGTTGTCCGCAGCGCGACCCTGCCAGGAGTGCAGTTCGAAATGGAGGACCTCGGTCGGTCCCCGAAGCCCTGATCGCCCCGAATCGCACCTTTGGTCGAGGTGTACGATGAGGTCATGGCGAAACATGTTGAGATCACTCTCGAAGAGCTGCTTGCTGATCCGGGTGGCGTCATGAGGACCGTCGAGAACGAGAGAGCCACGCTCTCGGTGATGAGGGGAACGACGCCGATCGCCGTCGTATCTCCTGCGCCCGTGGCCGAAACGCTGGCGGACCTCCACAGGGCGCTTCACCAGGAACCACCTGACTCTGCGTTCTTTCTCGACGTAATCGAAACGCGCCGACTACTCGGGCTATAGCCGCACCGCAGCCGAGTGAGTCCTGCGGCGTGGCGTCGCGGACGTATCTAGCCTTGAACCGGTAGCGCCCAGACTTGCAGCAGGGAGAGTTCATGACGGTGGTTGTTGACGGTTCGCCTCTCACAGTGGATGAGGTGGTTGCTGTCTCGCTACGGCGGGCGAGTGCCGTACCCGGTGATGACCTCGACTCGCGTATGGAGCCTGCAAGGGCCCTCGTCGAGCGAGTCGTCGAAAACGATGAGACGGTCTATGGAATCACCACAGGTTTCGGAGCGCTCGCCAATACTCGCATTCACGCCGATCAGGCTTCGGACCTCCAGTATGACCTCTTGCGGTCCCATGCGTCCGGAGTCGGGGCCTATGTCGAGCCCGAGATCATTCGTGCGATGCTCTTGTGCCGCGCTCGAACGCTTGCACAGGGTCACTCCGGCGTCCGACCAGAGATTGTTCGGTATCTCCTTGCACTGCTCGCTAACGACATCCTGCCAGCGGTGCCAAGCCAGGGATCGGTCGGCGCATCAGGCGACCTCGCACCCTTCGCCCATCTGGCGCTTCCGCTCATCGGTGAGGGCGAAATCCTCGTCGACGGAGAAGCACATCCTGCAGCCCCTGTGCTCGAGGCCGCGGGCATCGAACCGATCGCGCTGCTGCCCAAGGAGGGTCTGAGCCTGCTGAACGGCACCGAAGGCATGCTCGCCCATGGTTGCCTTGCCATTCACAGGGCTGGCCTGCTGGTCGATGCGAACGATGCTGCCGCCGCTCTCAGCGTCGAGGCTCTCATGGGGTCTTCGCGACCGTTCGAGAAACGAATCCACGACCTTCGTCCCCACCCGGGTCAGGCGACGTCGGCGGCACGGATCCACGCCTTGTTGGATGGATCCCAGATCGATGCGTCGCACCACGATGATTTCGCCCACAAGGTACAGGACGCCTACAGCCTCAGATGCGCCCCGCAGGTACACGGTGCCGTCCGTGACACCATCGCCCATGCAAGAGACGTCTTCAATCGCGAGCTTGGTTCAGTTGTTGACAATCCGATCGTCTTCCCCGACGAGGGCGATGTCGTCTCGGGTGGCAATTTCCATGGCCAGCCGCTCGCATTCGTCCTCGACTTCCTCGCCATTGCCGTCACGGAGCTCGGCTCGATATCGGAACGTCGCGTCGACCGACTCCTTGATCCGCATCGCTCCTCGGGACTCACACCATTCCTTGCGACAAATCCCGGCGTGTCGTCGGGATACATGATCACCCAGTACACAGCGGCGGCGATCGTTGCTGAGAACAAGGTGCTTGCACATCCTGCATCAGTCGAATCCATTCCGACGTCAGGTATGCAGGAGGACCACGTATCGATGGGATGGGGCGCGGCGAGGAAGCTTGACACCGTGCTCACGAATACCGGCCGCGTCATCGCTGTCGAGTTGATGTGCGCTGCCCAGGGTGTTGAACAGCGGTCGATGGAGCCGGCACCGGGAACAGCGGGAGTCCGCGACATTGTTCGTTCTGTCTGCCCTCCGCTTGTGGAGGATCGTCCATCAGGTTCCGACATCATGAAGATCGCCGAACTCATCGAATCCGGCGCATTCAGCGACGAGGAGGCCTGATGCCAGACATGACGAACCCTGCTTTCCACTATGGAACCGGGCCACGAACGTTCACTGCTCCATCGGGAACCGAGCTCAATACAAAGGGCTGGCTCCAGGAGGCCGTGCTCCGCTCTCTTCTGAACAACCTCGATCCCGCGGTAGCTGAGATCCCCGAGGAACTCGTCGTCTACGGCGGCCGAGGCAAGGCGGCCCGCGACTGGGAGTCCTTCGATGCCAT
>JAUVQC010000124.1 GCA_030598305.1 Actinomycetes bacterium | reverse complement strand
CGCGGGGGACGATCTCGGAGAAGACACGTGCTTCGCGCACTCGACGAGCGATCAGTTGTGCGTATTGAGCTCCGAAGTCAACAACGAGTACTCGGTCGAAGTCACCCTGTGAAGCGTGCCCGGAGACGATCGGCCCGGACATCAACCCATCCCCACGCCCTGGGACCGCTGGAGCGCCTTGCCCTCGGTCTGGAGGGCGGGAGCGACCATCACCTCTGCCTTCTGGAACGCCTTGACCGTGGCATAGCCTGTCGTGGCCATGGAACCTCTCAGGCCGCCGAAAAGATTGCGCCTGCCGTCGTTCTCGTGGGCAGGGCCAAGGAGGATCTCCTCGATGGTCCCGAGGGTCCCTGTCTCAACGCGGGAACCTCTTGGCAGGGTCGCGTGGAACGTGGCCATGCCCCAGTGATATCCCTTGGACGGTGACTCCGAAGCCGCCGCAATGGGCGATCCGATCATGACGGCATCCGCACCGACCGCGATCGCCTTGGAAACGTCACCACCCGTGCGCATCCCACCATCAGCGATGACATGAACATACCGACCCGATTCCTCGAGGTACGCGGAGCGAGCAGCGGCAGCGTCGGCAATGGCTGTTGCCTGGGGCACGCCGATCCCGAGCACTCCTCGGGTCGTGCATGCAGCTCCCGGTCCGACTCCGACGAGCACTCCAACAGCACCAGTGCGCATGAGGTGGAGGGCTCCCGAATACGAGGCGGTGCCGCCGATGATCACCGGCATCTCGACGTCACGGATGAACTTGTTCAAGTCGAGCGGTTCCTCGCGAGAAGAGACGTGTTCGGCCGAGACCACGGTGCCCTGAATAACAAGTACGTCGAGGCCCCCAGCTTTGGCGAAATCGATGTATTTCGCAACGGTTGGAGGGGTGAGGCTTCCACACGCGATGACGCCCGCATCCTTGATCTCCTTCACCCTTTGGGTGATCAGATCGGGATCGACGGGAGCATCGTAGAGCTCCTGCATCCGTCGCGTGGCATGCTGGTTGTCGAGCGACGCGATTTCGTCATAGACCGGAATCGGATCCTCGTATCGGGCCCAGAGACCCTCGAGGTTCAGCGTTGCAAGGCCTCCGAGACGGCCGATCTCAATCGCAGTTTGGGGCGTCACGGCCGAGTCCATGCCCGAGGCCATCATCGGTAGGTCGAATGTGAACGCGTCGAGTTGCCAGCTGAGATCCACGTCTTCGGGGTCCCGGGTCCTTCGTGTTGGGACGATCGCAATGTCGTCGAAGCCCCAGGCACGACGCCCTGACTTCCCTTTGCCGATCTCGACTTCCACAGCGAACCTCCACTAAGCGCCAGCGATGGCTGCAGGGTAGTCGGGAACTCGCAAGCGAGTTCCTTGGGAGTTGCTTCGCAACTCCAGGCGGCAGGCGCCAAGCGAGTTCCTTGGGAGTTGCTTCGCAACTCCAGGCGGCAGGCGCCAAGCGAGTTCCTTGGGAGTTGAGGCTCGCTCCGCTCTCCCCAACTCCAGGTGGGAGGCGTCGGGTATCAGGCTTCAGAATCCTCTGATCCCCGTAGCTTTTCGCACCTCGGTCATGTACCCACCTGCCATCTCGTTGGCCCGGATCCCGCTCGTATGAAGGATGTCGCGAACATCGCCGTTCTTCAGCGCCCCATACCGCTGCTTCACCGGTCCGACCTCTGCGATGACCGCGTCGGCCACCGCATCTTTGAAGGCTCCGTAGCCGCCATCCGCGTACTCGTCGACGAGGGACTTGATCGATGTCCCGGTGCACGCAGACATGATCTCGAGGAGGTTCGAAATCCCGGGTTTCTGTGCAACGTCGTAGCGAATCTCTGGATCACTGTCGGTTACGGCTGATCTGATCCGCTTCCTGATCACATCCGGGTCATCGAGAAGGGACACGCGGCTCTTGATCTGCGGATCGGACTTGGACATTTTGTTCCTTGGATCGGTGAGGGACATGACTCGAGCCGATGTTTCGGGGATGTAGCCCTCAGGGACAGGGAAGAGGTCGCCGAACTTGTTGTTGAATCGTTCTGCCAGATCCCGTGTCGCCTCGATGTGCTGGCGCTGGTCATCGCCAACGGGCACCAGGTTGGCGCGCAGCAGCAGGATGTCTGCCGCCATGAGCACGGGATACGAATACAACCCGAGATTCGACGCCGCTCCCGCTGCGGTCTTGTCCTTGAACTGAGTCATACGGTTGAGAACGCCCATCGGCATCATCGTGCCGAGGATCCACGCGAGCTCTGCGTGTCCGGGAACCTGGCTCTGGGTGTAGAGGAGAGACCGGTCCGGATCGACTCCCAGTGCCAGAAGCACTTTTGCGGTCTCGATCCGCGACCTCTCCAGCTCGACCGGGTCGTATTCAACGGTCATTGCGTGGAGGTCAACGATGCAGTAGATCGTGTCGTAGTCGTCCTGGAGCTTCACCCAGTTCCTGAACGCACCGAGGTACCCGCCGAGATGGAGGTTGCCCGTGGGCTGGACGCCCGAGAAGATCCGCTGTTGCATTTGGCGAGCTTACCGGGGTCCCATTCGGTCCGAATCTCTCGTTCTCTGGCATGTAGACAGCGCTGAGTCCGGTCCGGAATTCTGGGTTCGAGACGGGTGGTCTTGACGGAGGCGGGGACTTCGGGCATACTCGCCGACACATGAAGACCGCAACCACCATCATTACCTAGCGCACACGTCCCACACACGTGTGCGCTATCGAACCCTCCGGACACCGGAGGGTTCTCTCGTTGAAGGGCGAACCATGAATCGAACCGTTGAGATCTACGACACCACCCTGCGTGATGGCACACAGCAGGAGGGCATCTCGCTCACCGTCAAGGACAAGCTGAAGATCTGTTCGCTCCTCGATGACCTCGGTGTGGCCTATATCGAGGGCGGCTGGCCCGGCGCCAACCCCAAGGAGGACGAGTTCTTTGCGCGCGCACGCACCGAGCTCGACCTCGACACCGCCACGCTCGTCGCGTTCGGTGCAACGCGCAGGGCCGGTGTACTACCGGAGGACGACCCCCAGATCCAGAAACTGCTCGCCGCGGAGACAGGAACCGTGTGCCTCGTCGGCAAGACCTGGGACTACCACGTCGAGCATGCCCTGCGAACGTCACTCGACGAAGCAGTCTCGATGATCGCCGACACCGTTGCGTACTTCAAGAACGAGGGGCGTGACGTGTTCTTCGATGCGGAGCACTTCTTCGACGGATACCGGTCCAACCCCGAGTTCACAGTGGCGGCTCTCCAAGCTGCCCATGATGCAGGTGCGTCGCGTCTTGTGATGTGCGACACGAACGGTGGATTCCTCAGCCATGAAGTTGAGCGGATCGTCGGCGAGGTCACCAATGCCGTATCGGACGGCACCTTCGGCTGCCACTTCCACAACGACTCAGGCATGGCGGTTGGCAATTCGCTCGCCGCCGTCCAGTCCGGTGTGTACCAGGTGCAGGGCTGCATCAATGGTTACGGCGAACGAACAGGCAACGCCGACCTGTGCTCGGTCATCCCGAACCTATCGTTCAAAATGGGGATCGGGACGATTCCTGAGGACCGCCTCGATCGTCTCACCACTGTCTCACACCACATTGCGGAAGCTGTGAATCTCACGCTCGATCCCCACCTCCCCTATGTGGGATCATCCGCGTTCACGCACAAGGCTGGTCTCCATACGTCGGCGCTGGCGCGAAAGCCGGATGCGTACGAGCACATGAGGCCCGCAGATGTCGGGAACGCCACCCGGGTCGTCGTCTCGGAACTCGCCGGACGCTCAACGATCCTCGCGAGGGCCGAAGCATCAGGGTTCACCCTGTCATCGGACGAGGCACAGGCTGTAGTGGACAGGATCAAGGAGCGGGAACACTCCGGGTATCTGTACGAGGCAGCCGGCGGCTCGTTCGAGCTCCTTGCTCGTGAGGTCACTGGATGGACCCAGGACTTCTTCGACCTCGAGTCGTACCGAGTCTTCGTAGAGAACCGGGGCGGCGAGGTCATTGCCGAGGCGACGGTCAAGGTCGTCGTCAAGGGGGACCGCATCGTATCCACGCGCGAGGGTGACGGACCGGTCGCAGCGATGGATGAAGCGCTTCGTGCGGCCCTGAGGGATGTGTATCCGAGCGTTGATCACATCAAACTCACTGACTACCGGGTCCGAGACCTCGACAGTTCCGATGGGACGAGTGCCCGCGTCCGTGTCCTCACCGAGCACTCAGACGTTGAGTCGACCTGGGGCTCGGTTGGTGTCCACACGAACATCATCGATGCGTCATGGACCGCCGTGTCTGACGGCCTGATCGTCGGCCTGCTCCGAGAGAGAACTCGCTCCGAATAGGCATCTTCCTCGTTCTTGCGTGGCTGGCGGGAATATCGTCCCGTTAGCCACGCAAGAACGGCACGCCACACACCGTGGCGGTGTGGCATCCTGTGGGTACGCGACCGAGGATGCATATGACGCGACCGATCACCCCCGAAGACCTGTGGAGCCTCAGGCGGGTCGGCCAACCAGAGCACATCCCGGGGACAACCTCAGCCGTGGTCCCGGTCGTTACCTATGACGAAGAGAACGATGCGCACTCCGTGCTCTACATCGTCGACCGGAGCGGCACCACCGCGCAGCTGACGTCGTCGGAACGACACGCATCAGCGCCGATGCCATCCCCTGATGGAACCCAGATCGCGTTCCTCTCCAAGACAGGAGAGGACAAGCCACAGGTCCATGTCATGCCGCTCGGCGGAGGCGAGGCGAGGTCTGTGACCGAGCTACCCCTTGGTGCACGGCACGTGTCGTGGGTTCCAGCCAGGAACTCGCTCATCGTTGGTGCACCACT
>JAUVQC010000019.1 GCA_030598305.1 Actinomycetes bacterium | reverse complement strand
CCAATTGAAGAGCCACTACCGGTGGCGGCCGTTCCCGAGGATGAGGTTCAAACCGATCCCGAACCCGTTGATGTTGATCCACCGCATCTGGAGGTGATCACTCCCCGCGACGGTGAGCATCTGGGCACGGAGGTAGTTGAGTTCTCCGGTCGGACCGAACCCGGCGCCTTCGTCGTTGCGAGCGGAAAGTTCTCAGCCAAAGTCGACAAGGACGGGCTGTGGTTCGTGAGCCTCGTCCTGGCCCCAGGGGCGAATGGGGTAAAGCTGGTCGCGACCGACCAGGCCGGCAACGAGACAGTGGTCCGTCTCACCGTCCACCTCGACGTCGAGGTGCCGGAGGAGACCGCGACAACCGTCAGTGAATGGGTCTTTACGGCCAACCAGAAGTACGGGTCATGCTCAGAGCCTGTGCCGTATGACGTATTCAGCGGGCAGGCCCAACCCGGAACGGCCGTGACGATCAGTTCGCCATACGGTGGCGGAACAACCACGGTGAACGGCGATGGGAAGTGGAGCGTCCGGATCGAATTTCCCTCGGCGCCCTACGGCGAGGAGTTCACCGTGGCTGTCAAAGACCACACGGGTGCCTCACAGACCTTTGCGTTCGTCAGTCTCTACGAAGGCTGACATCACCACTACCCTGCCTGACCATGGCCGACCAGAACAACTTCGAACGCGACGCGATGCAGTACGCGCCACAGCTCTATTCGGCCGCGCTCCGCATGACCCGCAATCCTGCCGATGCTGAGGATGTTGTCCAGGAGACCTTCCTCAAGGCGTATCGGGCCTACGACTCGTTCACCGAGGGCACAAACCTCAAGGCGTGGCTCTACCGGATTCTCACCAACACCTATATCAACAAGTATCGCAAGAAGCAGCGGCGACCGAGTGAGGTTGAACTCGGTGAACTCCAGGATCTGTATCTCTACAAGCGCCTTGGTGAACACTCCGGTGCACAGGAGAGTGCAGAGAAAGAAGCCCTCGACATGTTCGTCGACGAGGACATCATCGATGCCCTCGAGTCGCTGCCTGAGAACTTCCGGCTACCGGTGTTGTACGCAGATGTCGAGGGATTTTCGTACAAGGAGATCGCTGAAATCCTCGATGTTCCGATCGGCACGGTCATGTCCAGGCTCCATCGGGGAAGAAAAGCGCTCCAAAGGAAGTTATGGAACTTGGCAGTTGATCACGGATTAGTGGAGCCCGACGAATGAGCGGTTGTGAACACGCAGTTGAATATGTCTATCAGTACCTTGATGATGAGCTCACGGTTACCCGAAGGGCTCGTATCCAGTGGCATCTCAAGCGCTGCGGACAGTGCACGGACGCCTTCCAATTCGAGACATCGTTGAAGAAGCGGATCTCGGCTGGTGGAAAATCTGATCCACCTGAGGAACTTTTTGACACCCTCCGAGCGTTGATAGAACAAGAACGCAATTCGGGGGACTCTGACTGCTGACGCACCAGGGTCAATCCCATGGAGGTCAGCATGCAAGAGACGGCACTGAAGGGTCGCAAGTTCACGGGTTCGAACCGTGCGCCGAAGACCTATTCGACATCGCGAAGCTGCGCACACAAGGGCTGTGACACGAATCTGTCCCAGTACAACAAGCGAGAGTTTTGCTACTCACACGCCCCAACCAAGTATCCGCGCCTTCGCGGCCGGATCGTCAAAGCAGACGCCTGAGTTAGCCCAGGGTCTCCCAGCGAGACAAGCACAACGAATGAGACGCCGGAGGCCCCGGCGTCTCTTTCGTTACCGCTGGGCCTAAGCTGTCGCCCCATGACACGGATCACGCGCATCGTTCTGCTCGCCCTTGTGACACTGGTGCTCGTTGTAGCTGCCTCCCCAGCGTTCGCCGATGGCGATGAGAGTGAGACGGCCGGGGACACAACGGAGACCACTGTTGCAGCCGTCCCCATCTCGGCCGGCGAGGAGCCAGCCGTCGTGGTGCCGCCGGCCGAGCTGGAAGAGGTCGAGCAACCCTGGACGGCCCGCTTCCTGATCCCGTTGCTGGTTGTCACGGCGATCGTCCTGATCATCGGCGTCGCAATCGCCTACAACCGCTCCGTCCGCACGCGCTACAAAGTCACCGCCTAACCCACCTCTGCCCGCCACTGTCAACCCTGGGTTCGCGACGTGGGGCGGCGCTTTAGGCTTGGGGCACAATGGACGAGGTTGTTTGTGAACAAGGTTGATTGGGAGACAGCGGCCCAGGTCGCGACCCGGTTCTCGGGCGAGTATCCGCTTGCGGGCACGTACCACGAGCGGCGGTTCGAGCTGCAGGCGCCGGACCTTGTGGCGCGGGCATCCGAGATGGTGTCGGTAGAAACAGGCCTTGACCTGCCGGGTTCCCCGGTCGTGGGAGTCATCTCGCGCAGCGAGTGGGTCGACACGAATATCAGGTCGTTCGGGGCACTCCTCGTCCCCCTCGAGGAGAAACTCGCCGACAAGGACGGGTTCGGTGCATCGATCGCCGCAAAGGTGATGGGCGCTGAACTCGGAGCCGTGCTCGGCTTCATGTCCAAACGCGTACTCGGTCAGTACGAGCTCGTGCTCCCGACCGGTGACGGAGACAAGGGCGACACCGTCCTCTTCGTTGGAGCGAACATCCTGTCGATGGAGCGGACGTTCGAGTTCAGACCGTCGTCCTTCCGTTTCTGGGTCGCGCTGCACGAGAGCGCTCATCGGGCGCAATTCACCGGTGTGCCCTGGTTGCGGGATTACTTCCTGTCACTTGTCGAGCGACTTGTCGATTCATCCACACCAGAACCGGGTCGGCTCACTCGCATTGCATCAGATGTCAGGTCGGCGGTCGCCTCGGGCACAGACGCGCTCGGCGACGCGGGTCTGGTGGGCCTCCTTGCGTCGCCAGAGCAGCGTGAGGTCCTTGACGATGTACAGGCACTCATGTCTCTGCTCGAGGGTCACGGCCATGTCGTGATGGACCGCATAGGCGAGCGCGAAATCGTCGACGTGCACCGCATGTCAAGCGTCCTCAAGGCTCGACGCAAGGATCCGAAGTCTGCGGCGTTTATGAAGCTCATCGGCATCGAGATGAAGCTGAAGCAGTACGACGCCGGTGCCTCATTCATAAACCAAGTCGAAGACAAGGCGTCGTGGGATTCCCTGGCCATGGCGTGGGAATCGCCAGAGGCACTTCCCACGCTCGCCGAGATCGACGACGCATCGCTCTGGCTCGACCGGATGGCAGGGTGAACAACCCTCGTGTCGATGCGGTCCTCGGGGCTGTTGGAGACAGCGACTGCCTCGTCGCCCTCGGGGGAGGCGCCGATTCCGCCGTGCTCCTTCTCTCGGCCGTCGAAGCACTTGGACGTGAGCGGGTCGCGGCTGTGTTCGTCTACCACGGGCTCGAGGGCTCCGACGACCTCCGCACGGCGGCACGAGCGGTTTCTGAGCGGTGCGAGGTTGTGTGCCACGTTGTCGACGGAGTCATCGACGATGGAGGCAACCTCGAAGCTCGGGCCAGAGCAGCTCGGTACGGTGCGATCGAAGCGATGATTCCTGCCGGTACGATCGCGCTCACGGCCCATACCGCCGATGATCAGGCTGAGACCGTGCTCATGCGGATCCTGCGTGGATCAGGTTCAGGAGCCATCAGTGGCATCCCGCACCGTCGCGGTATTTGGCGCAGGCCGTTTCTCGGCGAAACGCGCGCAGCACTTCGCGTAACGGCCCAGCAGGCCGATCTTCCCTTCACCGATGACCCCGCCAACAAGGATGTGCGATTCATGCGTTCGCGTGTCAGGCATGAAGTGATGCCGGTGATCGACAAGAACTGTGGGCCTGACGCCAGGGGCGGCATCGTACGTTCCTCGATGTTGCTGGCCGCCGATGACGGAGCGCTCGAAGCCATTGCTGGAATCGTGCCGATCCTTCCGATCGAAGGTGGCGTGTCAATTCCAACGGGGCCGCTTGTGTCGGCGAGCGCTCCAATCGCTTCACGCGTCGTGCGAAGGGCACTTCGGATGGTCCTCAATGAGTACCCCGGTACTGCAGCAGACATCGATGCAGTGATGGCGGTGGCCCGCGGAGGAGAGACGATGACGATCTCGAGGGCGCTCCGTGTGACACGTGAGCCTCCATTCGTGGTGATCCACGCGATTGCATCTCGTGGCGAACCCGATGAGATCGAGATCCGCGTCGGCGATTCCTTCAACTGGGTCGGTGACATGTATTCGACCTACGTGGCCAACGAAGTGCCTACCACCGTTGCTGGTGGCCGATTCACCGTTCTCAGAGCTGATACCACTCACACCGTGCTCGGCCTTCGAGGAGCCAGGGTGGGTGACAGGATCGATATCGGAACAGGATCGACACCGGTCAAGGAACTGCTCCGTACTGCAGGGATCCCGATCCGGCTGCGCCCGCATTCGCTCGTCGTTACGGTTGATGCCAAGATTGCTGCTCTCGTCGGTGTACGCGTTGCGGCATGGGCGAGAGCGAAACGCGGTGAGGAAGCCGTGATCATCGAACGGGAAGTGGGCACGTGGACCTAGACATACACATAGGCAGGACGCTGATCTCAGCTGACGAAATCGATGCGAAGCTTGCGGAGATGGGAGCAGCCATCACCCGTGACTACCTAGGCAAGGACCTGCTCCTGATCGGAATCCTCAAAGGCGCGTTCGTCGTCATGGCCGATCTGTCGCGTCACATCGACCTCCCCGTTGAGTTCGACTTCATGGCCGTATCAAGTTATGGATCAGCAACCAAGAGCTCCGGAGTTGTCCGAATCCTCAAGGACCTTGACCAGGAGATCGCCGGGCGCCATGTCCTCATCGTGGAGGACATCGTCGATACGGGTCTCACACTGCAGTACCTGCTACGGAACCTCCAGGTGCGCAAACCGCTAAGCCTTTCGCTAGCTGCTCTCCTCATCAAGGACGGGATTGAGCGCCCGCCGCTCGAGATCAAATACGAGGGGTTCCACATCCCCAATGAGTTCGTGGTGGGGTACGGCCTCGACTACGACGGGAAATACCGGAACCTGCCTTACGTTGCAGTGATAGACGATTCTGAGTGACAGCAATACGCCGATAACTTTGACAGGGGTTCGGCGTACCATGTGACCACCGACTCGCAGCAGCTCGTTGCGGGAATCCACACCAAGAACGAACAGGAGCACCGTGAACCGCACCGCGAGAACCATTCTCGTGTACCTCGCAGTCATCTTCCTTGTGGTGATGGCGTTCCAGATGGTGTTCAACCAGGCAACAAAGCCGACTGAACTCACACTCAACGAGTTCACCGCGACGCTCGAAGCCGGCGATGTCACTGGTGAGATCGTCATGAAGGACAAATCGAACGAACTCTCGGGTACCGCTCAGATCGAAGGCGAGGACTCCGAGTTCATCGTTCGATACCCCGCGGAATATTCCGCCACGCTGACCGAGCAACTTCAGGCAGCGGGTGTCAACTTCAGGGTTGACGCTGAGAACCCGACGATATTCGACTACCTGTTGACGTTCGTGCCCTACCTCCTCATCTTCGGGCTGTTCTTCTTCGTCATCATGCAGATGCAGGGTGGCGGAAACAGGGTCATGCAGTTCGGCAAGTCGAAGGCCAAGTTGGTGACCAAGGACACGCCGACGGT
The DNA here is from genome assembly GCA_030598305.1 of Actinomycetes bacterium. Next base: position 5,824 of record JAUVQC010000019.1, on the reverse strand, counting down.
TCTCTTCTCAGATGTTGCTGGTGCCGAGGAGGCTGTTGAGGAGCTTCTGGAGATCAAGGATTTCCTCGCCCACCCCCAGAAGTTCCGAGCGATGGGCGCCAAGATCCCGAAGGGTGTGCTGCTCTATGGACCTCCGGGCACTGGCAAGACGCTGCTCGCTCGCGCCGTCGCGGGCGAAGCCGATGTTCCGTTCTTCGCGATCTCGGGATCGGACTTCGTTGAGATGTTCGTCGGAGTTGGAGCTTCCAGGGTGAGGGATCTGTTCGACCAGGCGAAGCAGAATTCGCCTGCGATCGTGTTCATCGACGAGATCGATGCGGTAGGACGCCACCGTGGCGCCGGTCTCGGTGGTGGCCACGATGAGCGTGAGCAGACTCTCAACCAACTACTGGTCGAGCTCGACGGTTTCGATCCGAATGTTGGCGTCATCGTCATCGCATCGACGAACCGTCCAGACATCCTCGATCCAGCGTTGTTGCGTCCTGGTCGGTTCGACCGCCAGGTGGTCGTGGACCGCCCCGACCTCAAGGGCAGGGAGAAGATTCTCGAGGTCCACGCAAAGGGCAAGCCCCTCGAGGAGGGAATCGAACTCTCGGTGCTTGCAAGGCAGACGCCCGGATTCACCGGTGCGGACCTTGCGAATCTCATCAACGAAGCCGCTCTGCTTGCGGCACGGAACAGCGCCGACTCGATCTCCATGGCGTACCTCGAGGAGGCCATCGAACGCGTGATCGCCGGTCCCGAGCGCAAGAGCCGTGTGATGTCTGACAACGAGAAGAAGATCACTGCGTACCACGAGGGCGGCCACGCGCTCGTCGGCCATGCCCTGCCGAACGCCGATCCGATCCACAAGGTGACGATCATCCCTCGCGGTCGCGCCGGTGGATACACCCTGGCATTGCCGCTCGAGGACAAGTACTACACACGACGGTCCGAGATGATCGATCAGTTGGCAATGCTCCTCGGCGGCCGGACGGCGGAGGAGCTGATCTTCGTCGACCCAACTACCGGCGCGGCCAACGACATCGAGAAGGCTACAGGTATCGCCCGCAAGATGGTGATGGAGTACGGGATGAGCGACAAGCTCGGCCCGCTCCAATACGGCAAGCCCGATGGCGAGGTGTTCCTTGGACGCGATTACTCGACACATCAAGACCTCTCGAATGAGGTGGCAGCTGCCGTCGACGATGAGATCAGGTTCCTCATCCATCAGGCCCACGATGAGGCTCGCATGGTCCTCTCGACACACGAGGAAGCCCTCCACCGCATTGCCGAGGCACTGATCGACCGCGAATCACTCGATGCGGGTGAGGTCGAGGAGATCCTCAGCGATGTTCCCAAGTGGGAGCACACGTCAAATGGCAGCATCAGGCTCAAGGCACCGGACGGCATCTCGTCCGTGCACGGTGGAGTTGCTGCTCGCAGCGACGGCGGTTCCTGAACCGGTGCACCACTTGGGCCCCTGGCGTGTCAGGGACGCCTCGGTTCCCCTCGAAAGTCCCGTCGTGATGGGCATCGTGAACGCGACTCCTGATTCGTTCTCCGACGGTGGAGCACTCGTGAATGTCGAGGCAGGGGTCGAGGCCGGATTACAGATGGTCGCTGATGGTGCTGCGATCGTAGATGTAGGCGGTGAATCCACCCGACCCGGTGCTTCCCTTGTGTCGCTCGACGAGGAACTGGAGCGGGTCATTCCTCTGATCTCAGGGCTCTCTTCCCACGACGTGCTGGTATCTGTCGACACCTCCAAGCCACAGGTTGCCGTTGCAGCCATCGAGGCCGGCGCCGTCATTGTCAACGATGTGACCGGCCTTGGGAACCAGAAGATGCGAGACATATGCGCCGATGCGGGCGTTGGCGTCGTGGTGATGCACATGCAGGGCACTCCGCGCACCATGCAGAGGGATCCGCGTTACGACGACGTTGTCTCTGAGGTCAGGGAGCACCTCCTCGCACGCGCTGGCGCTGCCGTTGCCTCTGGCATTTCGCCCGAATCGATCATCATCGATCCGGGTATCGGGTTCGGAAAGACGCTCGGTCACAACATCGAGGTGATGATGCACCTGGACGAGTTCTCCGACGCCGGGTATCCGGTGCTTCTCGGGACAAGCCGCAAGGGATTCCTCGGGGCGATCCTGGAACCGGTTCGCGGTGCAACCAGTCCTGACGAACGCGACGGTGCCACAGCGGCCACGATCGCGCTGGCCGTCGCCGCGGGTGTGAACATATTCCGCGTCCACAATGTTCCACTTGCGGTTGAGGTAGCGCATACGGCCAAGGCTATGGTGCCGAAAGACGATGGCAAAGAAACAAACAGGACTTGAACCGCGTGGGTTTCGCTGGGTGATCAAGGATCGCCTTGCGGTGTCCGAACGCGTTGGCGGATACGGATTCCAGCACCGTCGCGTGCGACGCGAAGAGGAGATCATCTGGCTCAAGGATCATGGCGTGAACGCTGTGATGAGCCTCCTCGGATCGAATCAGAACTCCTTCGCCTACACCGGTGCCGGTCTCTCTTTCGCGTCCTACGAGCTCCCCGAAGAGTTGGAGCCTGACGATATCGAAGGGGTCTTCAAGGTCCTTGCCGAAGCGCTCGGTCCCGACGATGCGGTCGTACTGGTTCATCGGGACACCATTGATGACACGCTCGGTGGTCTCCTTGCCGGTTATCTCATCTACTCCGAGATGCTCGATGACCCGATCGTTGCGACCGACGTGGTTCAGCGCATCCTCGGACGAGCCATCGGCCCGGAGGGTCGTCGCCTCATACCAGAGCAGTAGGCCATGGCGACCACCTTCGTTGGTCTTGGATCGAATCTGGGCGAACGCATGCTCCACCTCGCTTCGGCGGTTCGGTCGCTCGGAGATCTGGGCCTACTGATCAGCGGCTCACCCGTGTACGAGACGGCACCGGTTGGCGGTCCGGACCAGGATGCCTATCTGAACGCCGCTGTTGAACTCAACACCGACCTCTCACCGCAGGACCTCCTTGAGGGTCTGCTTGGAATCGAGCGGGCCGCGGGGCGGGTCCGAGACGAACGGTGGGGTCCCCGAACGCTCGATCTCGACATCCTGGCGTACGACGACGACGTCATCGATGAGCCGGGCCTCTCGATTCCCCACCGAGAGATCAGGAATCGGCGATTCGTCCTGACGCCACTTGCCGACATCGCTGTCGGTCTCTCCGACAACCAGGGCCCATTCGCCGACGCGCTCCCTTCTGTTGCCGACCAGCAGATCCGGCGACTCACCGGCCCCTATGACGTTGACGGGCGCCGTTGGATGCTCGGTCTGGAACCAGCGACCCGGCTCGAGCGTTCCGATGGGCTCTTTCATGTCGGAACCCCTGTGGACTGGTCGAATCCATCCGGTGACATGTTCGGTGCGTTCCTATCCGCGATCGTGCTTCGGTCCGTCAGCGCCGTCGTTCCTGGCCACCAACCCTCGTCCTTGACGTACCGGTTCGTACATGGGATCCCCCTCGGCTCGGACATCGACGTTTCACCTGTCCTGGTGCGTAGCACGCATCGCTCTGCTGATTTCGTCGTATCGCTGACCGTTGGTGGCGAGATCATGGGAAGGGCATCGGTTACTACCATCGCCGAGCCGCGGACGGTGACGATTGCGCCCCCCGCGCCGAGTGTTGTCCCGTTGTCGTCCTGTACCCCCGTTGACGAACTCTTCGCCCCGCTGGGACGGTTGGTCGGTGCATCGGCTCGCAGTTGGAGGCCGCTTGAACGGTGGGACATCCCCGACCTCTCCCGCGGCGATTCAGGACTGTTCAGGGCTTGGAGCCCCAACCTGGCCGTTGGGAGCGATGACCGGTTCTTGAGGGCCGCAGCGATCCTGATGCCGATCGATGCCCTGATCTGGCCGTCGGCGATGTACAGGCTTGGACTCCTGGGCTCGAAGGAGATCGTCGTGACGCCGACGCTCGACTTCTCGGGGCGCTTCCCCGATCTCTCCAAGGACCCCGGCTGGCATCTGGGCGAGGTCACCGTCGATCACATGACCGATCGCTCGATCGCGGGTTCGATCCGCGTCTGGGCAGATGACGGCACGTATCTGTCCGTCGGCACGAGCCATAATCTGGTTGTCGGTGGCAGCGATCTGATCGAGATCTGACGTGACACGGGCCGCCTGCCACCTGTAGCCTGTCATGAGGACCGATACCCCCTATGGATCGGAGCCGGATGAACATCGCCATTGTTGGGTCAGGCCGCGCAGGCGGCGCCCTCACCGTCGCCGCTTCTCGAGCCGGTCACTTGATCACTTCCATCGACGGCCGTAACGCCGAATCCGTCGCGCGCCTCGAGAGTCTCGTCGATGTGCAACCGGCCGAGGCGAGCCTTCGCATCGTTGCTGTGTCCGATGATGCAATTGCTGAGATCGCCGGTGTCATCGCAGACCTTGGCGAGCCCGTTGCCACGGTGCACGTGTCTGGCGCAGTTGCCGTTTCAGCGCTGGATCCCGTGGCAGCGACAGGTGTCCAGACCGGAGCGATGCATCCGCTCCAGACCCTCCCCGATGCCGAGCGAGGCGCCGCGCGCCTCGATGGGGCGTGGATGGCCATCACGGCCGACGAGCCGCTCCGATCCGTTCTGCACGAATTCGCAGCTTCGATCGGATGCCACCCCTTCGATCTCGACGACGACGTCAAGCCCCTCTATCACGCCGGTGCAGCCGCGGCGGCGAACTACACGCTTACAACGCTTGACCTATCACTCGCGCTCTTTGAGGCTGCAGGCGTTCCATTCGAAGCGGCCCATCCGTTGATAGAAGCGATCATTGCCAACGCTTTCGATCTCGGGCCGGCAGGTGCGCTCACCGGACCGGTTGCGCGCGGGGATACGTCGACGGTGGCTGCTCAGGTCGCGGCCATCCGAGAGCGGGTTCCCCAGGCGGAAGAGCTCTTCGTCGACCTCACGAGATCGACGGCCACTCTTGCGGGAACATCCGATGAGATCGAACGGGCTCTGAGATGAAAACCGTGGGTACTTTCGAGGAAGCAAGGGAGCTCGCTGTGGGATCGGTTGGCCTCGTGCCAACCATGGGATTCCTTCATGAGGGGCACCTGAGTCTCATCGAGGCAGCTCGCGGGGAGTACGACTCGGTCATTGTGAGCCTCTTTGTCAACCCACTCCAATTCAATGAGCCTGAGGACCTTGCGGCCTATCCGCGCAGCATCGACCGCGATACGGCGTTGGCGCAGTCTGCCGGAGCCGATGTTCTCTTCAGCCCGGACGCGGTAACGATGTATCCGACCACGCCCAGAACGACGGTTGAAGTCAGTGGTGTGTCAGATGCGATGGAGGGTGCACACCGGCCTGGTCATTTCGCTGGGGTCGCAACGGTCGTGGCAAAGTTGTTTGCCGGACTCCAGCCCGACGCCGCCTACTTCGGGCGGAAGGACGCCCAGCAACTCGCTGTCGTGAGAACGATGGCATCTGACCTGTCACTTCCTGTGGATGTCAGGGGTTTGCCGATCATCAGGGAGTCGGATGGTCTCGCGCTCTCCAGTCGAAACGTAAGGATTGCTCGGCACGATCGGCCAGCGGCGCTCCGCTTGAGTCGTTCGCTCCTCGCTGCCGCAGATCGTTTCGAGGCAGGGGAGCGGTCCTCACGGAATCTGGTTGATACGGCGCGTGCCGAGCTCGAAGGTGATTCGGTCACCGCCATCGAATATGTCGAGGTGGCGCACGCTTCAGACGCGTCGATAGTCGATGAGGTGCGAGCCCTGTCGTTCATCGCCCTCGCCGCGCGGATCGGTGGTGTCCGGCTCATCGACAATGTGTTCCTGGATCCCAAAGCCGGGAGAGCAGAT
>JAUVQC010000043.1 GCA_030598305.1 Actinomycetes bacterium | reverse complement strand
GGCTCACCGATGGCTCCGGCAGCCACGTCACCCGGATTGGGGAGTACGTCCTGGTTCAAGAACACGACGGCAGCGACACCGAGTGTGAGAACAGTGCGGAACATGGACGTCGCCGTCATGATCTTGCGACGGTCGACTCTGTCAGTGATGACGCCGGCGGGGAGCGTAAAGATCAGCCATGGAATGCGTTGGGCAATGGCGATGAGAGCGATCAGAAGGGCGTTTCGGGTCACGGCGGACGCGAGCCACGGGTAGGCAATCGCGGCAACACCATCACCGAGGTTGGAGGTGACGCTTGCAGTCCAGAGCTTCCAGTAGTTCCGGCCGAGCGCGATCTTCTTCTTGCCTGTCGTTTCTGTTGCCGCGGTGTCAGTCACTCGTGGCGTCCTCTTCACTGAACGCAGGGTGATCGGTCGGGTACACACCGGCCAGGAATCCGAACACGACATCGCCGCTGCGTGGAAGCGCTATGAACTCCTCGGTCAACTCGATCACGCGTTGGGAGAACTCAACCGCTCTGTCCATCGAGATTCGAGCGACCCGCGACGTGAACATGGGAAGGGGCTCTCCCTCAGTCTTCTGCATGCCGCGAAGGGCGTCGTCGATGAACCACATGGGGTCATCCGGTTTTGGGGCCTCCTCGAAGAGGATCGTCCTGCCGGTGCGTCCGTAGTACTTCTCGGTCATCGCCCGCACCTTGTTCGTGCGCACGACCCGGATCATGCCGACGTCCTCGAGCACCTTGGCGTGATAGCCGACGGTGCCCTTCGGTTTCTCGAGCGCAAGTGCGAGTTGGGAGACGGTTGCGGCTCGTTCCATGAGCAGGTTCAAGATGTTCATGCGAGTGTCATCAGCCACAGCCTTGAGCTGTGCGTTCGTCGATGCAACGACGACATCCTCGATCTCATAGTCGAGTTCATGCCGATCCGATGCTACGGATTCAGGTTCAGGGGCAGTCATGCACCATATGGTCGACTATTCCCGACCATTTGTCAACCTGTTCTATGGGTTCCCGGGAGCCCCGGGTGTCCCGGGTGTCCCGGGGGTTTCGACGGCGTCGGGAGCGAAGGTCCACCAGGCCAGGGCAGCCATCGCGCCGAGGGCGAAGACCATTGCTGCTATCAGCCACCACGTGGCGCCGTCGATTGAGCGGCTCGGCAGCCGAGTCGGCTCTCCGGTCATCACGATTGGGTCGACACCGATCTCAGTAAGCGTCACGGAGTCTGAGCGGAATGCCTCTCCGGTTGCCTCCAGGCCATCGAACACGAGAGACCAGTCCGTGGCTGATGGAAACGTCACCAGACCGCCCCAGGTCTCGGGATCCATTGCGACCAACGCGGTCGGGGGCAGTTCCTCGAAGGACGAGAACGGCCTGACGAGAACGGCCTCGAACGTCCGATCGACCTTCACCGTGATCTCGACGACAAGTCCGCCCTCGTCGCTGACGGCTCCGCCCTCCGCTGCGCCGAACGGTGGCGCGAGGACGACCAATGCGACAAGAGCAAGCAGGAATGGCACGGGAGTCAGCGTAGGACACGCACCATCGCTGGTACGGTTCTTCGTGAGCCTGTCATATCACTACGCTCCCGCCTTCACAGCAAGGAACTCCATGACAGCACAGCGCACGCTCCTCGACAAGGTCTGGGACCAGCACGTCGTCCATGCCGGTACGGGCGAGCCGGACCTGCTGTACATCGATCTGCATCTCGTGCACGAGGTCACATCCCCACAGGCATTCGAATCGCTGAATATCACGGGGCGCGCAGTACGCCGACCAGAGCTCACGCTCGCCACGATCGACCACGCCGTCCCAACGACGCCGCGCGAACAGGGCATCGACGACCCGATGTCCGTTATCCAGATCGCAACGCTCGAGAAGAACGCCGCTGAGAACAGCATCACACTCTTTGGAATCGACGATGTCCGCCAGGGGATCGTCCACGTCATCGGACCCGAGCAGGGAGCAACCCAGCCGGGGATGACGATCGTGTGCGGCGACTCCCACACGGCCACCCACGGTGCGTTCGGCGCGTTGGCCTTCGGCATCGGGACGTCAGAAGTCGAGCATGTGCTCGCCACTCAGACACTCCACCAGCGCAAGCCCAAATCGATGGCCGTCACAGTAAACGGCGACCTCCCGTTCGGCGTCACCGCAAAGGACATCATCCTTGGGATCATTGCCAAGATCGGGACCGCTGGCGCGACCGGCCATGTCATCGAGTACAGGGGCTCTGCGATCGAGCAGCTCTCGATGGAGGGCAGGATGACGATCTGCAACATGTCGATCGAAGCAGGAGCGCGCGCCGGCATGATCGCTCCGGACGACACGACCATCGAGTACCTCAGAGGCCGGCCTCTTGCGCCAACGGGTGATGACTGGGACGTCGCGATCGCGGCATGGCAGGAGCTCTCCACCGACGACGGGGCCAAGTTCGATGCTGAAGTCGCTATCGACGCGACGGAGCTCGAACCTTTCGTCTCGTGGGGAACGAACCCCGGCCAGACGCTCCCTGTGTCAGCGTCGGTTCCTGCGCCCGAGGACTTCGAAGACCCGGTCGACAGGGACACGGCACAACGCGCACTCGAGTACATGCAACTCGATGCAGGGACAGCGATCACCGATATCGCCATCGACACAGTGTTCATCGGGTCGTGCACGAACGGCCGCATCGAAGACCTCCGAGCCGCCGCAGCTGTTCTCGAGGGGAGTCACATTGCCGAAACCGTCACAGGCATCGTCGTGCCCGGGTCGGGGCTTGTGAAGATCCAGGCCGAGGAGGAAGGACTTGACGCTGTATTCCTCGCTGCCGGACTTGAGTGGCGCGAGCCGGGATGCTCCATGTGCCTTGCGATGAACCCGGACATGCTCCAGCCCGGAGAACGGTGCGCCTCCACGTCGAACCGAAACTTCGAGGGTCGTCAGGGCCGGGGCGGCCTGACGCACCTCGTCTCCCCCGAGATGGCCGCGGCAGCCGCGATCCATGGTCACTTTGTTGACATCAGGGAGATGGTCTGATGGACATCAGGGAGATGGCCTGATGCAACGTGTGGTCACGATCACCGGCCGAGCGGCTCCCCTGCCTCGTGCCAACGTCGACACCGACCAGATCATCCCCAAGCAGTTCCTCAAGCGTGTTGAGCGTTCCGGCTTCGGCGAATATCTCTTCTTCGACTGGGCCGCCGACCACGAGGGCGAACCGGACCCCGACTTCGTCCTCAACCAGACGGCATACAGGAGCTCGGTTGTGCTTGTCTGCGGAGCGAACTTCGGATCCGGCTCGTCCCGAGAACATGCACCGTGGTCCCTTCAGGACTGGGGCTTCAGGGCGATCGTCGCTCCCTCGTACGCGGACATCTTCTACAGCAACTGCACGAAGATCGGCCTCCTGCCGATTGTCCTCTCTGTGGACCAGGTTGCCGCCCTCACAACCATCGCTCAGAACCCGGCCAACGAGATCACCATTGACCTCGAGACGCAGACGGTTGCTGCCGAGGGATTCTCTGCATCGTTCGACATCGACGCTTTCACGAAGCACTGCCTTCTGAACGGCCTCGATGAGATCGCCCTCACGCTTGGCCATATCGATGACATCGACGAGTACGAACACGATCGTCCAACGTACAAGCCGACTGTTCGGTCCTGATGGTCTGGCATACAATCGAACCATGCTGACCGTTCGCCCGTACGAGGACACCGACCACGACGTGTGCCGCAACCGATTGTGGGTTCAGCTCACCGAACGGCATCGAGATATCTACAACGCGCCGGACATCGGAGGTGACGATCCGGGATCGGACTTCGACGAGCATCTCGCCGCGGTTGGACCCGAACGAATCTGGGTCGCAGAACTTGAAGGCAACGTTGTCGGCATGACCGGCCTCATCGTCGGCACAGACGACGAGATCGAACCCGTATCTGAGATCGAACCGCTGATCGTCGACAAGGATCACCGCGGTGAGGGGATCGGGAGTGCCCTCATCGACTTCCTCAAGGTCTACGTTTCCACCCGCGGCCTGCCGGAACTCGTGGTCACACCCGTGGCACGCAACAAGCTCATGCTCGAGTTCATGAAGAGGCAGGGTTTCGACACGTTGGGAACTGTCGAGCTCATCATGCGAGACGAGTCCAGCCAAACGGAGTGGACCTATGGTGCTGAGATTTCTGGAGTGTCATTCAAGGTATGAGCACGTACACGCGCCAGGAGCAGGCCAGGGCGATCATCGGCCAGAGGGCGAGGCGGATGGCCTCGCGGATGTTGGGTCGCCAGGCCACAACCGGGACCGACTTCGCCGAAGCACTCACGGTGGAGCGGATCGACCTCGTCGCGGAGATCCCTGATCGCGGCACGCTGATGGCCCTCGGGAGGAACCACGCCGGTCCCAAGAACGGCCTCTATGTCCTCAGCCACCCCGACGGGTACACGGTGTACCAGCAGCACAACGGCGAGCCATACGAGATGTTCGTTGGACTGGATTTCGATGAGGCTCGCGACGCAGCGATCGATTGCCTTGTCATGATGAACGGAATCCCTTTCAGGATCGGCTGACCCCCAGGAAGACCTTGTTGCCGAGGTGGACCTCGATCGGATTCGGCTGGTGGTCGGCCGCAACGATAAAGCCTCGCCGACCATCATGAAGATCGGCGAGCGCTCCTTCGATGTCGAGGAGGCGCGCTACCCCGTCAAGACCGAGCATGAAGCTCGTGAACTCTGCGCACGGGGCAGCAACTCGAGGGCGATCAAGCCGCACATCGCCCCGCAGCGTCTCGATAATCACGCCATCACCGACGTCATCGATCGAGAGAGATCCGCCATCAACGATGATATTCTCGCCCGCGATACCGAGAGGCGCCTTGCCGAATCGAACAGCCATTGCTTCGTAGTGGCCGGTGAATCCGATCGAGAGGGCACGCTTGCCCCTCCCCCGACGGGACGGATGGGCCCGGTTGTGCGCATCGACCACCCAGGCATCGTTGTGCCACCCGAGCATGCCTCCCGCATCGATCGACGCACGATCAACGGGCAGGATGTGTTCGGGCATGTACGCGAATCCCTTCACTTTGATCGGGACCCGCTGCACCTGCAACCTCACGATCTCCCCGATGAGATCACCCTTGACCATCTGTCCTCTCCTTCATGACATCATTGAGAATGTCAGGTCTGTCCGTGATGATGCCGTCGACACCCAGGTCGAGGAACTTCTCCATCTCATGACGTTCGTTGACGGTCCACAGATGGATCTGCTTTCCGGCTCGGTGGACCGCGTCGATCAGACGCCCGTCTGCTGCTACGCCCTTTGTCTTGTACGGCAACTGATAGACATCTCCCTTTGCCGGGAATCCGCGTCCGATCCTCGATGCCGCGTACATCGCGATTGAGTCCCTTGGTCCGGCGGAGGTTGCGATTCGACCCTTGGAGATTCGACGGAATCTCGAGATCCTCTTGTCAGAGAATGAACCGATCAGAACCGTGTCCTCTCGTCGCATCTTCCTGACGACCTCTGCAACAGCCCACTCACTGCCGTTCGCCTTGAGGTCGATGTTGAGGCAGAGGTTCGGGTACCGGTCGAATGTGTCGTCGAGCCTCGAGACCCGAACTCCTGTTCCGCGAAGAGGAAACGATTCACCATCCGGACTGAAGGTGTAGGCCGCGTCGAGATGCCTGACGTCCTCCCACCGCCACTCGTCCACCCTCCCGACGCCGTTGGTGCATCGCCCAAGCGTGTCGTCATGGAACACGACGACGACACCGTCTGCCGTGACCTGTACATCGGTCTCCACGTACCTGTAACCAAAGTCTTCGATGGCATGGTCGAAAGCGTGCCACGTGTTCTCAGGCCACAGGATCCTGCTGCCGCGGTGGGCGAAGCGGATCGGATGCTCATAATCGAAGTAGTGACGCGGAGACATCTAGAGCAGATGACCGCGTTTGATGACCTCGGCTACGAGGTCACCATCGGGACGATATGTCAGATGTTCGTACGTCGGTGCGTCGAGAAGCACGAGATCCGCGAGCTTTCCTGGAGCGACGATCCCGCGATCGTGCAGCCCCAGGGCGAGCGCGCCGCCCCGCGTTGCAGCCCACACAGCCTCGGCCGGCGTCAACCCTGCGGTCACCGCAGCCAGTGAGATGATGAACGGCATCGTCTCGATGAAGGCGGTTCCCGGGTTGCAGTCCGTCGCAATAGCAACCGTGACGCCTGCGTCCCAGAAACGGCGTCCGTCGGGTGCGGGCTCGCGCATGGAGTAGGAAACGCCTGGCAGGATCACCGCAACTGTGCTCGCAGCAGCAAGAGCTGCCAGGTCATCGTCAGTGGAATGATCGAGGTGGTCCGCTGCGATCGCACCCACTTCGGCAGCCAGCGCAGCTCCGCCGGTATGGGAGAGCTGGTCCACATGCATTCTCATCTCAAGGCCGCGAGCGCGAGCCGCATCGGCGAGCCATCTGGCCTCGGTCACGCTGAACGCGGCGTCGTCACAGAACACGTCCACATAGGCAACACGATCGGCAACCGCGTCCAGCATCTCGCCGCCGACGAGGTCGACATATGAGCCTCGGTCATCAAGGAACTCCGGCGCGACCACGTGCGCTCCGAGGAACGTGGGGATCGTGTCGATGGAGAGCACATTGCAGATCTGGTCGATCGCGTCGAGCATCTTGACTTCGGTTGCGACATCGAGTCCGTAACCGGTCTTGACCTCGATGGTCGTGGTGCCGCTCGCGAGCATCCGTGCGATCCTGGGAAGCGACGCCGCAACGAGCTCATCAAGGGTGGCGTCACGCGTTGCCCGAACCGTCGAATAGATACCACCACCCGCTGCCTGAAGCTGCTCGTAGGTCGCACCCTCCAATCGCATCGCGAACTCGTGGGACCGGTCTCCAGAGAACACGGCGTGGGTGTGGCTGTCAACGAAACCGGGAACCGCTGCGGCGCCACACGCAGTGTGAGCGTCAAACGACTTGTAGTCATCCGGAATGCCATCAGTAGCGCCGACCCAGACGATCGTCCCACTCTCGATGGCTACCGCAGCATTCTCAACGATCCCGAGGAGTCCGTCACGGCTCTCGTCGTTCGTAACGAGCTGCCCAATGTCGGTGATGAGAAGGCTCATTGCATCGGAATGGTAACGCCGCGGTCCCGCGCCACTTCGATAGCACGGTCGTAACCAGCATCAGCATGACGGATCACACCCATGCCCGGGTCGTTGGTGAGCACGCGTTCAATGCGCAGTGCCGCCTCGTCTGTTCCATCAGCAACAACCTGGGCACCCGCATGGATCGATTTACCGATGCCGACTCCCCCGCCGTGATGCACAGCCACCCATGCCGCACCCGAGGCGGTGTTCAACAGCGCGTTGAGGATCGGCCAGTCAGCAACGGCGTCCGACCCGTCCTTCATGTCCTCGGTCTCGCGATAGGGGGACGCGACGGACCCTGAGTCGAGATGATCGCGACCGATGACGATCGGAGCAGACACCTTGCCCGAACGGACGAGCTCGTTGAACGCCAACCCTGCCCTGTGCCTCTCGCCGTAACCGAGCCAGCAGATACGTGCAGGGAGGCCCTGGAACTCAACTCTCTCCTCTGCCATGTCGAGCCACCGTAGGAGAGATTCGTTGTCGGGGAACAATTCGCGTAGCGCATCGTCTGTGACAGCAATGTCTGCCGGGTCTCCGGACAGAGCGATCCACCGGAACGGTCCGAGACCTTCACAGAAGAGATCGCGGATATATGCAGGCACGAACCCGGGATACGCGAACGCGTTCTCATAGCCACCTTCGATCGCCTCGCCACGCAGGTTGTTTCCGTAGTCGAACACCTCGGCCCCTGCATCCTGGAAACCGACCATCGCCTCACAGTGCCTCGCCATGGACTCTCTGGACTTCTTGATGTACGCCTCAGGCTCCTCCACCCGCAGCGCATCAGCCTCGGTGAGGCTCATCCCCGCGGGTACGTAGCCGTTCAGGGGATCATGCGCCGATGTCTGGTCCGTGACGATGTCAATATCGACGCCGCGCGACAACAGCGTCGGAAACACCTCGGCTGCGTTGCCGACCACGGCGATCGAGATGGCCTCGCCAGCTGCCTTGGCTTCAAGTGCTCGGTCAACTGCCGCATCAAGGTTCGGCGCAAGCTCATCCACGTACCGTGTGTCGAGACGTTTCTGGATCCTCTCGGGATCGACATCGACCGCGAGGCAGACGCCGTCGTTCATCGTGATCGCCAGTGGCTGTGCGCCACCCATACCGCCCAGACCGGCGGTAAGTGTGAGCGTTCCAGCCAGGGTTCCACCGAAGAGCTTCTCCGCGATCACGACGAACGTCTGATAGGTGCCCTGGAGGATTCCCTGTGTTCCGATGTAGATCCACGACCCTGCGGTCATCTGGCCATACATCATGAGCCCTGCATCCTCGAGGTCCCAGAAGTGCTTCCAGGTTGCCCAGTCGGGCACGAGATTGGAGTTCGCGATCAGCACACGGGGAGCCATCTCATGGGTGCGGAACCTCCCCACGGGCTTGCCGGATTGGACGAGGAGCGTCTCGTCATTCTCCAGTTCTGTGAGGGACTTCACGATGGCATCGAAGGACTCCCAGTCGCGGG
>JAUVQC010000057.1 GCA_030598305.1 Actinomycetes bacterium | reverse complement strand
CTCATCCGTGAACTCGGGGATGCCCGCCTTGAGGCCGACGAACTGCTCGGCAACCTCCAGAGGGTGACCGCAGAGTTCGATAACTACAGGAAGCGAACCGAGCGCGACCGCATGGAGAATGTGCTTCGTGCTGGTCAGCGAGTCATCGAGTCGCTTCTCCCGACACTTGACAGCCTCGAAGCTGCGATCGCCATCGACGCGACGACAGATGCCGAGGCCAAGATGATCGAGGGGATGAAGAGCACACACGCGCAGCTTCTCGAGACGCTCAAGCGGGATGGATTCGCTCCCATCGAGGCTGTGGGCGCTGCATTCGACCCGGCACTCCACGAGGCCGTGTCTGTGATCCCCGGAGAGGGCAACCAGGTCGTCGACCAGGAAGTACGAAAGGGGTATGTGATGGGTGGACGGGTCATCAGGCCGTCCCTCGTCGTTGTAGGACATGCGTAAGGAATGGATGGAGAAGGACTACTACGCCGAACTCGGCGTAGCCAAGGACGCCGATCACAAGACGATCAAGAAGGCGTTCCGCAAGCTCGCGCGCGAGTTCCATCCTGACACCAACCCGGGCGACGAATCTGCTGAGGCTCGCTTCAAGGAGATCAACGAGGCCTACGACACCATTGGAGATGAAGACCAGCGTAAGGAGTACGACCACGCACGCGAGATGGGGTACTTTGTTGGCGGACCCGCGGGAAACCAGCAGTACGTCCGCGTCGAAGACCTGCTCGGCGGAGGTGGCTTCGGCGGTCGGGCGTCCCAGGATCTCTTCGGTGGCCTCCAGGACCTTTTCGGTGGCGGTCAGCGGCAGTCACGGCCGCAGAAGGGCCAGGATGTGTCCGGCTCCATCACGCTGAGTTTTCACGATGCGTTGGCCGGTCCGACTCGAGAGTTCACCGTGGGATCGAACACGGTCAAGGTGAAGATCCCCGAGGGAGTCGCGGACGGCACCAAGGTGCGTGTCACCGGCAAGGGCGCACCGGGTGCCAACGGCGGACCTGCCGGCGACCTCTATGTCGAGGTGCAGGTCGGCGAGCATCCGATATTCGGGCGAGCAGGGAAGAGGGATCTCACGATCAACGTCCCGGTTACCTACACGGAGGCGGCTCTTGGTGCTGTCATCAGCATCCCGACGCTCAACGGCACAACCATGATCAAGGTCCCTGCTGGCACACAGCCAGGCAAGACGCTGAAGCTCACGGGCAAGGGCGTCGAGACAGCCAGGGTGACCGGTGATCTGCTCGTCACCATCGAAGTCGCTGTACCGACGGGCATCTCGAGCGATGAGCGATCAGCTCTCGAGACTCTTCAGGAATCAGAATCAGCATGGAACCCACGGAAGCACCTGGGGGTGTGAACATGAACGACCAACAGGAAGCCGTCTACATCATCTCGGTCGCAGCCGAGCTCGTTGGCATGCACCCACAAACGCTACGCGTCTATGAACGCCGCGGTCTCGTTGACCCGTACCGCACACCGGGAGGAACGCGTCGCTACAGCAAGGGAGATCTGGACCGCCTGCTCCTCATCCAGGACCTGTCGAATGCCGGAGTCAACCTCGAAGGCATAAAGCGAATCATCACGCTGCAAAGGGACAACGCCCGGCTCAAGAACCAGGTGACGCGTCTGCGCAGGCTCCTCGAGGAGTCTGAGTCCCGCTGGGGCACCAACATCGGTCCAGCGTTCCGTATCGGTGTCCGCCGCAAGCGCAATCTGCCTTCGATCCGTAGAGACCAGGATCCGGGGCTCTGAGCGCGCTAGGTCACTACTGCGCGGCAAGGCTCCTGAGTTCACTCGCAACCATCACGTCGGTGACAAGCGCATGGGCCTCGATCGCGAACTGCGGCCATGGGGCATCTGTTGCTGCGAGCCTTCGCGGTGGAGCGACGAGGTCGTAACCACATCGCTCCGCAACCTCCGCAACGACCTCTGCTCCGATACCCCCTGAGCGTTGCGGCTCCTGAACGAAGAGCATCCGGCCTGTCCTGCCAATCGACTCGGACACCGTCTCGACGTCCCACGGATACACCGTACGGAGATCGATGACCTCGACATCGATTCCTTCGTCTGCCACCGTCGCGGCAGCACGCAGTGACACCGGGACCATGCCACCGTATGTGACGAGTGTCACGTCGGTCCCCGTGCGTCTCGTGCGGGCACGACCGAGTGGCAGCTCGTATGCGGCATCGGGCACCATCTCCTTGCCCGCGCGGTAGAGAACTTTCGGTTCGAGGAACATCACCGGATCCTCAGAGCGAATCGCCGCAGCAAGCAGTCCCTTTGCATCTGCGGGCGTGGATGGGACGACGACGACAATCCCAGGTACGTGGGAGAAGTACGCCTCGGGACTGTCGCAGTGGTGCTCGTGCGCTCCGATACCGGCGCCGTTCGGCATTCGGACCACCATCGGAAGCGATGTGTTGCCTCTCGCTCGGAACCGGATGCGACCGAGATGGCTCGCGATCTGGTCGAACGCGGGATATGAGAAACCTTCGAACTGAATCTCCGCAATCGGCCGGATACCAGCCATCGCCATCCCAATCGCGGTGCCGACGATCCCCGACTCGTTGATCGGCGTGTCGATGATTCGCTCTGCCCCGAACTTCTCGAGGAGCCCTACTGAGATCCTGAAGACACCACCGGCAACAGCGACGTCCTCGCCCAGAAGGACCGTGGTCGGATCAGCGGCCATCTCCTGATGCAGAGCCGCATTGATGGCGTCGGCCATTGTCATCTCTGTTGATGGTCCGCCGGGGAGCCTGTCCTCTCCAACGACCCACTGCTTCGATACCGGGATGTCAGAACGAACTTCTCCGGCGCCGTCCTCCAGACGGTGGAGTTGCTCGATCATTGAGGCAGGAACCTTGTCGAATGCCTGGATGATGATGTCAGAGCGCGGCGGCAGCTCCATTTCTGAGACTGAGTCGAGCGCCTCATCGAAACGCTTCGTGGCTTCCGAAATGAGTTGCTCCTCGGCCGTGTCGTCCCACCAGCCCTGTCCAATGACGAAGTTGCGCATGCGGTCGATGGGATCGAACGGGCGCCAGAGCTCTTCTTCGTCCTTGGTCCGGTACAACGAAGGGTCATCAGCTGTTGCGTGAGGACCAAAGCGGTAACAGATGGCCTCGATCAGCGTCGGCCCCTCCCCGGCAACACCACGCTCGACCGCGCGAAGCGTCGCGTCGTACACCGCGAGCGCATCGAAGCCGTTCACTTTCTCAGATGCCATGCCGTACCCGATGGCCTTGTCGGCAAGCCACGTCGCTGCGGTTTGCTCCTCGTATGGCACCGAGATCGCATAGAAGTTGTTCGAAACGACGAACACCGTCGGCGTCTTCCATACGCCGGCGAAGTTGAGCCCTGAGTGGAAGTCGTTCTCCGATGTTCCGCCATCACCGATGTAGGTGGCAGTGACGACATCGTTACCCATGAGCCGCTCGGCGTAGGCATGCCCCACGGCGTGTGGGAGGTGGCTCCCAATGGGAACGGTAATGACCATCTGATTCATGGTCTTGGGATCCCAGCTCGCGTTCGGTAGTCCTCGCCAGTACGCAAGGATCGTTTCATATGGCATACCCTTCGCGATATGCACCCCATGTTCGCGGTAGCCGGGGTAGATGAAGTCATCGTCACGCAGCGCATGGGCGCTACCCACCTGGATCGCCTCATGCCCCTCCGCAATGGCATAGGTGCCGAGCCGACCCTGTCTCTGAGCCGTCGTTGCGCGGCGGTCAAAGATGCGTGTCCGCACCATGTCGCCATACAGGTCAAGCGCCAATTCCTCGCTCAGCCAGGGCGCCTCCCCAACGAGCTTCCCAGCCTTGTCGACGATCTCATGCAGTTGGTCCCACTGGACATCCTCTGGTCTCTTCATCAGGAGCCTGCCACCTTCTCAAGAGCTTCGAAGAATCGCCCGTTCTCTTGATCCGTTCCGACAGTCACCCGGACACCGCTGCCGAGAACGCGAACGATGACGCCCTCGAGAAGCAGCGAGTCGAAGAGTCCTGACGGGTCACCGTCCGGCTCGAAGTACACGAAGTTCGCGTGCGACTCGGCAACGCGGTACCCACGTCGCTCAAGTTCGCTCAGGAGGTGGTCCCTGCCTCTTGCATTGGACTCACGACGTTCCGCAACCTCGTCCTGAAGCCGAAGGGCGGCAAGAGCCGCAGCCTGGGCAGTAGTCGTCACAGCGAATGGAGGCTGTGTTGTTCGCAGCTTGTCGATCAGATCGGCGTTACCGATTCCATACCCGATGCGGAGACCGGCCAGGCCATAGATTTTCGAGAACGTGCGCGCCACCAGCACGTTCGGCTTGGTCATCGCAACGCCGACCATCGACTCGTATCGAACGTCTGTGACATACTCGGCGTACGCCTCGTCGATGACGATCGTGACGGCTTCGTCGACGGCATTGATGAAGGAACGCACATCTTCACCCGACCGAATCCCACCAGTTGGATTGTTCGGGTTGCAGATATACACGATCGTCGTGTCATCGGTGATTGCAGCGAGCATCGCGTCGAGGTCATGGTTGTGGTCGCCATCGAGAGGGATGACAACCGGATCGGCGTAC
This sequence comes from Actinomycetes bacterium, assembly GCA_030598305.1. Next base: position 2,875 of record JAUVQC010000057.1, on the reverse strand, counting down.
GCAATGAGGGTCGCGATTGAATACATCACAAAACTTGGGTGCGCAAAGATGGCTTGTGTTCCCTGACCACCGACCGCCTGGGCTGTGCACTGCAGGACCTCGGAAGACCCGGCACCAACCCATACGGAGGCGGGATCGATGCCGTAGTGCCCTGCTATCGCCCTCGTGAGTTCGAACTGCCCGCTATCGGGGTAGCGATTTACGGTTGCCCCCGCAGCAGCGATCGCAGCGACCACTTCGGGGAACGGTTCTGTCGGACATTCGTTCGAAGCGAGCTTGTCGATCGACTCGATCCCCAATTCCCTGGCCACCTCAGAGATCGGCTTACCAGGTGTGTAGCGGGGGATTGAATCGAGGTCTGGCCTGTACGTCGGCACGGTGCAGCGTCCTCCGTTCGAATGCGTGGGCTCAGGGTACTTCTCCCCAACGCACTGCGTCGCCGAGCTGGATCCATCGCCTCAACGTCCAGCTATCTGCTCTACCGTCTCCCCATGAATCCGTTCACATCTCGTGCGTGGCGCACGATCATCCTCTTCCTCATTGGAGTGGGGCTCGCGTTCCTCATCGCCTGGTTGCTTGCACCACGCTGGCCCGGATTCTGCAGCGATGCCACCGTCGGCAAGCCCTGTGACGCGGTGGCCATTCGAACAATGGCCGGATACCTGATGGTTGGGCTCGGTTTCCTGACGATGATCCTCGGACCGATCGCGGGTTCGGTCCTCGACGTGCTGATCAATGGTCACAAGTGGGAGACTGAGCGGGGGACGGAGTCCGTAATCACGAACATGCCGGTCATCATCGGCGCGATCTACCTCGTTCTCGGAGTGGTCATCGCAGCCACGGCTTGACACTCGACGGGTCCCGACCACGAACTATCGAAATCGGATCCATCGGGTGGTCAGGCAACGATGGTTTCGTTGTCGGGTTGCTGGATGACGAAGGCAACAACGATTGTGGGCCTCGACGGCCAGATGCGCAAGGCGTCTGCAGCAGTCGCGTTGGCATACGTCCTGAACTCCGACCACGACATCATCTTCTGCGGTGTCACCACGAGGTTCATCTGAGGGCGAGGAATGAGTGTCTCGCCGTCCAGGTCGAACCCCTCCATCTCAACAACTCCGAGATCGAGCTCGCCACACTTCTCGATAAACGCTTCGGCATCGCCGCGCTTGAAGAAACCCTCGCCGTCGTCGGTGCGGTACACAGCTCGGTCGTCGAATTCAGCCATCAGGGCTTCGGTTGCGGGGTGGACGTCGCTGGCTTCATCAGCGGCCTCGGCAACGGCATCGCGCAGAGCTGTGAAGTCATCATCGAAGGCATGCGGATCGACGATCTGGAGCGCCGTATCGAGCAACTGCTGGACCTCTCGCACATCGAGGTCCTGCACATCACCGTCACCATCGGGATAGAACTGGACGATGGGGGCCTGCCCATCCCAGAACACCATGCAGACGAAGTCGTCCCCTCGCCACATCTCGACGATTGTGCCGTCGAAGTCGTCGCGCTCTGTCTCAACAAGTTGTATCGGAAGCATGGGAGGAACGTACTACGTTTCGGTCATGTCACAGATGGCAATCACGTTCCTGGTGCTCGCGGTCACCATCTCGTTCTTCATGTGGGGTCGTATCAACCCGGACGTCGTTGCGATGTCCTCTGCCGTTGCACTCTTCCTTCTCGGGATTCTCACTGTCGACGAAACCTTGGCTGGCTTCGCAAGTTCAACGGTGATCATGATCGGGGCACTCTTCATCGTCGGTGAGGGCCTCACCAAGACCGGCATAACGGACTGGGGATCGAACTTCATTGTGGAAAAGGCGGGAACGTCGCTCTCACGCATGCTCGTCGTGTCGATGATCGGCACAGCGGTTCTGTCCGCGTTCATCTCCAATACGGGCACGGTCGCAACGCTCATGCCAGCCGTCATGGCAGCAGCCTGGGTCATCGGATCAACGCCATCGAAGCTACTCATCCCAATCGCCTTCGCGGCCAACGCTGGTGGCCTGCTCACGCTCACCGGGACGCCGCCGAACATCGTCGTATCCGAGGTGCTGGTCACTGCCGGCCTTGAGCCTTTCGGGTATTTCGAATACGCCCTCATCGGCCTGCCACTGCTGATCGCCGCCATTGCCTACATGGTGATGTGGGGGCACAAGCTGCTCCCCAGCCAGTCAGACACAGACAAGCCGCCCTCGGGTCCCGAGGAGTACGCGCTCCTCATCAAGGCCTTCGCGAAGGATCGCTCCCTCTACGCCATCGAATTCCCCAAGGGCGACAAAGCGTTCGGGCGGACATTTCGCGAGTTGAATATCGGGGAACGTTTCGGCGTCGTGCCCGTGTATGTGCGCAACAGGCCGGAGGACCCCCCTCACAACGTCCTCGGACACGAGCTACCTGATCCCCGTGCCCGCACCCGCTTCCCTTTCCCTTCAGAGGAGTTGAAAGAGCACGACGTTCTTGTCGTCCGGGGACTGTCCGATGCAGTTGCTGGCATGGCGGCCGTGACCCAGTGGGACGCCCGCCCACTGGACGTGACCGAGATGGAGCTGAATCAGACGCGCTTGCCGAGCGACATCGGCTGGGCGGAGATCATGATCACGCCCCGTTCGAAACTGCGTGGTCGCAAGGCCAGGGAGGGCGAGTGGATCGGTTGGGGGTCGGTCCAGATCATGGGTGTCCGCCGCCCGGGTGAGGACACGGGACCCGATCTCAGCCTGAAGTCAGGCGACACGATTCTGGTGCGAGGACGCTGGGGAAACATCCACAGGCTGCGTGACGAGCGCACCGACTTCGTCGTTGTTGGGCATCCAGAGGCGGCCGAGCACTCGGTTACAGGGCCATCCAAGAAGGCTCCACTGGCCCTGGCCATCCTGATCGG
>JAUVQC010000097.1 GCA_030598305.1 Actinomycetes bacterium | reverse complement strand
TTCTGTCTGCGGACATCGAGTTCAGGGCGCTGGGACTCGTGGTCATCGATGAGGAGCAGCGTTTCGGGGTCGCCGCCAAGGACCGCCTGAGAGAACTCAGGGCGAGCGTTGATGTGCTCACGCTGACGGCAACGCCGATTCCCCGGACCCTCGAGATGGCTCTCACGGGTATCCGGGATGTGAGCAATATCCGAACCGCGCCGCAGGACCGCCATCCGATCCTCACCTATGTTGGCCCGTACGACGAGCGCGCCGTCGGCGCTGCCATCCGTCGTGAGATGTTGCGTGAAGGTCAGGTATATGTCGTGCACAACAGGGTCCAGTCGATCGATCACGCTGTGGCACGCCTCAGAGAGTTGGTCCCCGGCGCATCGTTCGCAATCGCACACGGGCAGATGTCCGAGGGTGAACTCGAGCAGGTGATGTTCGACTTCTGGAACCGTGAGTACGACGTCCTCGTTACCACCACGATCATCGAATCGGGACTCGACCTGCCCCAGGTGAACACGCTCATCGTGGAGCGAGCGGACCGACTAGGTCTGGCACAGCTATATCAGTTGCGGGGACGGGTTGGGCGCTCGAACCAACGGGCATATGCGTACCTTTTCCACCCCGAGGAGGACAGGCTCACCGATACCGCATACCGCAGGCTTGAAGCGATCGGACAGTTCTCAGACCTCGGCAGCGGATTCGCGCTTGCGATGCGCGACCTTGAGATTCGAGGTGCAGGCAGCATCCTTTCAGAGACGCAATCTGGGCACATCGCCGCGGTCGGATTCGATCTCTACACCGAACTCGTCGCTGATGCCGTCAACAAGCTCAAAGGGGAAACACCCGCTGAGGAGGAGCCAGAACCGGTCAGAATCGATATCTACACAGATGCACACCTCCCCGAAGGCTACGTGTCGGGCGTGGAGACCCGCTTGGAGGCATACCGACGACTTGCCGCCGCAGTCACCCACGACGGCGTCGACGATGTTGTTGAGGAATGGGAGGACCGCTTCGGGCCGCTTCCGGGCGAAGCGATCGACCTCATCGACGCAGCTCGCCTTCGGGTGGAAGCGTTCCGGATAGGGATCACCGAGATCGTTCAGAACCGCAGAGAGGTTCGCATCGCACCGGTGTCCCTGAAGGCCTCCCAAGAGGTTCGTCTCGAACGTGTTGCCAGGGGTTCGCTCCTGCGGGGGTCGACGCTCTATCTGAAGCCGCCGACTGAGTCCCCAGCAACGACGATTGCCGAGTTCCTCCGTACAATGTGGCCTGCATCTACCGAGTCCACAAGTGAATCCGGCGGAAACCCATGAGCACAACGAAACGAATCGCCCTGGCCATCGTGGCCCTCTCGATCGTGACAGCAGGCTGTACGTCAGCCGATGTCGCTGCAACTGTCAACGACTCCGAGATCCCCGAATCCGCTGTCCTCTCGATCAGGGAGGGCAACGAAGGAAAGACTTCCGTTGGAGCCGAGGTGTTCCGCAACGATCTCTCCCGCCTGATCTTCACCGAGGCCATGATCACCGCGGCCGAGCAGGACTTCGGGCTCACAGGATTCGATACGGCCGAGGCCCGAGACGCGTACCTTGCAACGGTAGGTCCCCAGGAACAGCAATACATCGAGTCGATCGCCCAGGATCAGACACTCACCAATGAGGCTCTCGACGTCGTCGTCACACAACTCGTGCTCCGTTCACAGGTGCAGGCGGCGCTTGCTGCCGATGAGGATGTGCTTGTCGACGTGTGGCAGAACGACCGGAACCAGCTCATCGAAGTATGCGCGAGTCACATCCTCGTCGCCACCCAAGAAGAGGCACAGACCGTGCTCGCACGGCTTGATGCGGGCGAGGAATTCGCCGCGATTGCAAATGAGGTCTCCATCGATACCCAGTCGATCGACGGTGCGCTGCCATGTCCCGTTTCGCCAGCTTCCTTCGTCGGTCCGTTCGCAGCGGCAGTGGCCAACGCCCCAGTCGGCGTATATGTCGGACCGGTGGAGACCGGATTCGGTTTCCACATCATCATCGTTGAATCACGCGAATCGCCCCAAACGCTCGAGGAACTCGCGGAGGATCCTGTGCGCTGGGTCCCCGCCGAGACGATCGATTTCTACTGGAACTCATGGATCAACGACGTTGTGGAGCGGGCAGACATCGAGGTTCGCAGCGATATCGGCATGTGGTACCCACCGGTCGATGGGATCATCCCTCCGCCACCTTCTCCCTGATATGGCTCCCGATAGGGCGATCACGATCGTCGGCCTCGGACCGTCGGGTGTTGAGCATCTGAATGATGCGGCGCGAACGGCCATCGATGAGGCGACAACCGTTGTGTTCCGTACCGCAAGGCACCCGGCTGCTGAAGAGTTGGCGTCGTCGCGGCCGGTCGTCACGTGTGACGACTTGTACGACTCGCTTGAAGAATTTGATGAGGTGTACTCGGCCATCACTGATCGTGTCCTGTCAGCCACCGGAGATGGGTCCGTCGTCTACGCGGTACCCGGAAGCGCCGTCGTGGGAGAGCGGGCGGTACATCAGATACGTTCTCGGGGACTCGCCGGCGGCATGAGTGTTGCCATCATCCCCGGCCTTTCGTTTCTCGATCTCGCCTACGTCGCTGTTGATTTGGACCCGATCACCGATGGCCTCCAGGTGCTTGACGCCCGCGAGCTGCCCGACCCACTTCCTCTCCACGTTCCCACGATCATCACACAGGTCGATTCAGAGCTGCGGGCTTCTGACGTCTCTCTCGCCCTGACACGCACGATCCCGCCCGAATCCGAGGTTGTGATCCTCGACCGTCTTGGAGACCCGGACCAGATCATCGAGCGGGCTACCGCAAGTGGGATCGCTCGATACCAGGCAGGGCCGAGAACCTCGGTGTTCGTACCCGCAACCACATCCGGTCTTCTCGGGCTGATCGCGACCAATCGTGTGTTGCGCCGCGAGTGCCCGTGGGATCGTAAACAGACCCACCACACGTTGCTGACGCATCTCATCGAGGAGGCTTACGAGACCGCCGATGCCATCGGACAGTTGCCGAAGGATGCGCCAGGTGGTGCCGCCGATTTCGGGGCATACGCTGAGGTCGAGGAGGAACTGGGTGACCTTCTCCTCCAGGTGATCTTCCATGCCACGCTCGCGGCCGAAGCCGGAGCATTCGATATCGATGAGGTCGCCGAGTCGATTCGACGCAAGCTCGTCGTGAGGCATCCACATGTCTTCGGTGACGTCGAGGTCGCGGACGCCGATGAAGTCCTCAGCAACTGGGAACAGATCAAGAAGAAAGAGAAGAACCGCGAGAGCTTGATGGATGACATTCCGCCAGGAATGCCCGGTGTTGCTCGGGCAATGAAGGTACAGAAGCGCGCGAAAAGTGTCGGCTTCGACTGGGACCAACCCGAGGAGGTGATCGCCGTCCTCCGAAGTGAGATCGTCGAGCTTGAGAGCTCAGACGACGTATCCGTGCCTGACGAACTGGGTGATATCCTGTTCACAGCGGTGAACCTTTCGAGGCATCTCGGAGTTGATCCGGAGGTTGCGCTTCGCGCCACCGTTGAGAGGTTCATCGCGCGATTCCGGTACATGGAAGACGACTTTGCGGCGCGATCCACAGATATCTCATCCGCTTCGGCATCTGAGCTCGAACAATCCTGGCGGTCCGCCAAGTTGGCGCTCGGGGCCAAGGAGTCAACGTAAAGACCTAGGCAAACCATTCCGCCGTCTACCCTCGGAGCGACATGAGCACCACATCCACGTCCATAGGCAAGATCCACGCCAGAGAGGTATTGGACTCTCGCGGAAATCCAACCGTCGAGGCAGAAGTGACGCTCCATGACGGCAGCTTCGGGCGTGCCATGGTCCCCTCAGGCGCATCAACCGGCGCCCTTGAAGCCGTTGAGTTGAGGGATGGTGGCGACCGATACGGCGGCAAGGGCGTCCAGCGTGCCGTCACCAATGTCAACGACACGATCGCGCCGCGCCTGATCGGAATGAATGCCACCGACCAGGAGGCGATCGACCAGGTCATGTTGGACCTCGACGGCACCCCGAACAAGGGGAACCTCGGGGCGAATGCCATCCTCGCAGTCTCGATGGCAACGGCGCGCGCCGCGGCGGCAGGAGTCGGCCTGCCGATCTACCGCTACCTCGGTGGCACGAGTGCCAGGACGTTGCCGACGCCATGTTTCAACGTGGTGAACGGGGGGGCCCATGCTGCAAACTCGATCGACACTCAGGAATTCATGATCGTTCCAGGAGGGCTCCCAAGCTTCAAGGAGGCACTCAGGGCAGGCGTCGAGGTGTACCACGCGCTCAAGAAGGTGCTCGCTGGCCAGGGACTTCCGACGAATGTGGGCGATGAAGGTGGTTTTGCCCCCGACCTCCCTGGTGACCGTGAAGTCCTTGACATACTCTCAGAGGCGATTGAGGCCGCCGGCTACAAGGTGGGTGATGACATATCGTTTGCCATCGATGTTGCCGCGACCGAGCTCTACCGTGCCGGATCGTACGAACTGTCGGGTGCCACGCTTTCATCTGCTGAGATGGTCGACCATCTCGCGGGTCTTGTGCGCGACTACCCGATCGTATCGGTCGAGGATGGTCTCAGTGAGGACGACTGGGATGGCTGGAAGATCATGACCGATCAGATGGGTGACACGACCCAGATCGTTGGTGACGACCTGCTCGTCACCAACGTCGACCTGCTCCAGAAGTCGATCGACCTCGGTATCGCCAACGCGATCCTCATCAAGGTGAACCAGATCGGGTCGCTCTCTGAGACGCTCCACACCATGGACCTTGCAGAGCGGTCGGCATACGGTTCGATGATCAGCCACAGGTCAGGAGAGACCGAGGATTCGTTCATCGCCCATCTCGCAGTCGCAACGAACGCAGGACAGATGAAGACGGGAGCCCCGGCTCGGGGTGAACGTACAGCAAAGTACAACCAGCTGCTCCGCATTGAGGAAGGTCTCGGTGCGGACGCACGGTACGCAGGATGGGACAGGTTCGCGAAGTTCAGATGACAGACACACTCGAGCGATCAGAAGCCGACGCAGCGCCACGAACACCGAAACGACGGACCGGGCGGCTTCGTTCCGCGCTGCTCATCGTGGTGTTCGTCATTGCCGGCTTCGTTGCCACGGGTGTCCTCCCTGTGCGCGAGTACGTAGAGCGTGGCGCCAATGTCGAGGTAGCTCAGATCGAACTCGATCGGCTCACCGCCGAGAATGCTGCGCTGTCGGACGACATCGAGGCTTTGTACACCGAGCAGGAGGTCGAACGGCTCGCAAGGGAGCAGTACGGCTTTGTTCGGCCAGGTGAGATCGGATACGTCGTGATCCCGAATGAGACCGAGGGCACACCCGAACTGCCAGCGGACCCCGTTTCGGCCGTGGCGGAGGATCGTTCGTTCCTTGAGCGCATCTGGGACTTTGTGACAGGGAACGATCAAACCCGAAATGGATGACCGCTCGGTCGTCGAGTGCCAAATCGGCCGGCCGACCCGGTCAGCCGTAGCTGTTGAATCCCGCTGCCACCTCGGACTCCCGGTCGTGATCCTTGTCCCGCCAATCCTTGACGACGGCACCCCGTTCCCGACAACGCACTGGCTCACGTGTCCGCTGGCAACCCTCAGGGTGTCGCGTCTGGAGTCCTCCGGAGGCGTTCGGGATGCAGACGAG
>JAUVQC010000118.1 GCA_030598305.1 Actinomycetes bacterium | reverse complement strand
GTGCTCGTAGTGGTCCGTGTCGCCCTCGATCACTGCACCTAGGCAGACAACGGCGTCGTAGCCACTCGTTGCAAGTTGCTGTGCAAACAGAGGCAATTCGAACGCGCCCGGCGCGTCTACAACGAGGATCTCATCGGCGGATGCTTCCTCGAGAAACTCGATGGCCCCCGCCCTGAGTCCGGACGTGATGGATTCATTGAACATGGCGGTCACCACAGCAATCCTCAGACCCGCGGCGCTCACACCGTCACCCGATGGTTGGTCAACCCGCATCGCTGACCTCTGATTCCTGGCTTCTGGTGTCTGAGTAATGCCCCATGCGTGTTGTCTTTGTGTCGAGATAGCTGCGGTTCTCAGGTGTCTCCCCCACCCAGAGCGGCTCTCTTCCGATCACTTCTACGCCGTATCGGCAGAGCTGTTTTATTTTGTCGGGATTGTTCGTGAGCAGCCGCACACTCGAGATCTTGAGGTCATGGAGGATCTGGGCATCGACTCCGTAGTGCCGTGCATCATCTGAGTGCCCGATCTTGCGGTTTGCATCGACGGTGTCGAGGCCCTGTTCCTGGAGATCGTAGGCCGCGATCTTGTTGAGGATGCCGATGCCCCTCCCCTCGTGTGTCGTGTTATACACGATCACTCCCTCGCCCTCCTCAGCGATACGACGCATCGCCTCGTCGAGCTGTGTTCCGCAGTCACATCGGAGCGATCCGAACACGTCACCGGTGAGACACACCGAGTGAACGCGTGTGAGTACATCGACCTTGCCAACCACATCGCCCATCACCAACGCCACGTGCTGGCTGTCATCGGTCGAGGACCGATATCCGATGATCTCAAATGTTCCGTACCTAGTGGGTAGGGCGGCCGACGCCTCCCTCGCGACCAGTGCCTCGGTACGCCAGCGATAGGCAACGAGGTCTTCGATCGAGATCATCACGAGGCCGTACTCAGTTGCGAACGCCTCTAGCTCCTCACCACGCATCATGGTTCCATCGTCATTGACGAGCTCACAGAGCACACCGCCGGGATACAGGCCCGACAGGCGAGCGAGGTCGACCGAGGCCTCTGTGTGTCCTGGGCGCACGAGTACACCGCCCTCGTGGTAACGCAAAGGGAAGATGTGTCCCGGACGTGAGAAGTCCGAGGGTTTGGACGTCGGGTCGACGGCTGCACGGATCGTCTTGGCACGGTCAGCTGCCGAGATACCCGTCGTCGTGCCCGGCGCATAGTCGATCGAGATCGTGAAAGCCGTCTGGTGGGCGTCTGTGTTCTCCATAACCATCATGGGTATGTCGAGGGCATCCAGACGAGCCCGCGTGAGTGGGAGACAGATGAGTCCTGATGTGTGGCGAACCATGAACGCGATCTGGTCAGCCGTGACCATTTCGGCCGCGACGATCAGGTCGCCTTCATTCTCTCTGTCCTCGTCGTCCACCACAACGACGAACTCGCCGCGTTTGAATGCCGCGACGGCGTCTTCTATCGGTGTGAGTCTCATCGTTGCGTTCCCACCATTCGTTCCAGGTATTTTGCTATGACATCGACCTCGAGGTTGACCTGCGTGCCCTGTTTGGCACGACCGAGCACCGTGACCTCGAGTGTGTGCGGTATGAGCACGATCTCAAACCAGGCGTCGGAGGCGTCGATGTCACAAACGGCGGTGATTGTCAGGCTGGTGCCATCGACGGTGATCGAACCCTTTTCGACCACGTATCGCGACAGATCCCGTGGGATGGCAATGCGATAGCGTGCCGCACTGCCCTCAGGCTGGATGCCTACGACTCTGCCGACACCGTCGACGTGACCCTGGACGATGTGTCCATCGAAACGACCGTTGGCCAGCATGGGACGCTCCAGGTTGACGGCGTCCCCAACGGCGAGTGAGCCAAGGGAGGATCGTGCCAACGATTCATCGACGACTTCGACACTGAAGCTTGAGTTCGTGAAATCTATCGCCGTGAGGCAGACGCCATTTACCGCGATCGAGTCGCCGATGGAAGCACCGCTGGCCGTGTCAGGTGCCTCGACGGTCAGCCGCCGTGCCCCTTCGATCCGGACAACGGACTTGACGGTTCCGAGTTCCGTGACGATGCCGGTGAACATCATCGCTCCTTGGTGATGGTTGCCGTGATCCTGATGTCGGGACCCACCCGATCAACGTCTGTGATGTCGATCGTCGTGATGTCGGCCATGGTCTCGAAAACTCCGGCCACTGCGGGGGTACCGCGGCCAGAGGCGAGCTTCGCCGCGGTGTACCAGACGAGCCTGTCGACGAGACCGGCGTTGAGGAAGGCCGCGGCAATGGTTGGGCCGCCTTCGACCATGGCGGACACATAGCCGCGCGTTCCGAGGTCCTTCAACACTGTCACCGGATCAACGGTCGGCGATCCCTGCGGGCGATAGACGATCGGATCGCGGTTGAGGACTCTCCGATCTGGCGGAATACTCCTCGCGCCTGCCATGATCACGGGTCGGGGTTGTGGGCCGACGTATCCGTCGAGACGTACGTCGAGTAGAGGATCATCCGCGATGATCGTGCCGACACCGACGATCACCACGTCGTTCGCGCCTCGCAGCCTGTGTGCGTCCTCGCGTGATTCTGGCGAGGTGATCCACTTCGATGTTCCGTCTGCAGCGCCGACCTGACCATCGAGTGTGGCGGCGAGCTTGAGCGTGACCAAGGGCAGGCCGGTGGTGCGGTGGTGGTAGTAGCCGGGGTCATTCGCGATGATCTCGTCGACGAGCGCTCCAGTGATCACCTCGATGCCTGCCTCTCGGAGGCGTTCGATTCCGGAACCCGCTACTCGCTCATCCGGGTCGGTCACCCCGACGAACACTTTGTCGATGCCGGCCTCGATGATGGCATCGGTGCAGGGCGGGGTTCGCCCATCGTGGTTGCACGGTTCAAGGGTGACGTGGAGCGTCCCACCAGCGGCGTCCGCAACGGCATCGAGCGCGAGCACTTCGGCGTGGGCAGCACCGGCTCGGTGATGGGCAGTAACGGAGAGGATGGCGCCATCTGGCGAGGTGAGCACAGCACCGACACGCGGATTCGGATGCGGAAATGTTGCCCGAGTTGCCTCGAGCGCCAGGCGCATCAACTTGTCCACGCTCGTGCTGGCGACTGAGTTGTCTCCAACGCGACGCATCAAGCGTCCCCTTTCTCCCATCCGGACTCTCACCGTCGGCCCCGGAGTTCCACCGGATCAGCCCCAGAACTGGGGGTCGCGGGCTCTCACCGCCGGTCGGGAATTGCACCCTGCCCTGAAAGAGGTATGTAACAGGAAGGTAGTCGGGCCGCCGCTTTACGCCAAAGCCATACACATGATGTGCCTCAGCTGGCCGCGGTCCGTAGTGAACGGCTGAGGCTTCGGGCTTCTCACTCGGTGTGCTCTGGTTCGACGTCCGGCAATATAGTTCGCGAAGTGTGGGGTCCAGATGAGTCAGCGCCTCGTAGCGGTGTGCTGTGTCAGGTACGCCGGTCGATCTGGTAGTTGGTCCCTGATGTCCGCTTGGCGACTTCCTTCATCTCAGAAGCTACCGAGGATGCTTCCCACTCAGTTGCAATGGCTTTTCGGGTGGTCGCGGCAACACCCATCGAGAGCGAACACACAGGGAAGGCGTGTCGCTCTCCCCTTCGGTCCGTCACCTCGATATAGCCCTGGAGTGCGTCCGCTGTGTCATAGAAGTCGAGGATCCCGTCATCGAAGTGGTCAACGACATGCTGACAGAACGGCTCAGCGTTGTGATCGTTGACCACTGCCACAAAGTCATCACCGCCAACATGTCCAACGAACGCGTCGTCGTCTGCAGCCGCTGTGGCCGCGTCGGTAAGGATCTTCGCTGTGAATTTGATCACTGCGTCACCCCGCAAGAACCCGTAGTGGTCGTTGAACGCCTTGAAGTTGTCGAGGTCGGCGTGCACCAGCGCGAATTCCTTACCGCGTTCGATTCTGCGTTCCAACTCGCTTGCGATCTGAAAATTCCCTGGCAACCCGGTGAGCGGCGACAAGTCACGCATCTGCTGACTCCGTCGCAGAACGGTCCTGATGCGTGCGATCAGTTCCTCAAGGTCAAAGGGCTTCGTGATGTAGTCGTCAGCCCCAAGATCAAGACCTTTCACGCGGTCCTCGGCGAGGCTTCTCGCAGTGAGCACGATGACAGGGATGTTGGCGGTTGCTGGCTCCGAGCGCATCCGTCGCAGCACCGTGAGCCCATCGATCTCCGGCATCATCACGTCCAGCAGCATGAGATCAGGAGGCGAAGCAGCAGCTTTCTCCAGCGCCTCTCTGCCTCCACCAGCAAGATCGACCTCGAAGCCGTCAAGCTCGAGGTTCATCTGCACAAACTGCAGGATATCCGGGTCATCATCGACGACGAGGATCCGTTCGGTCATGTCACCCCCGGTTGAGGATCGTACGCATTTCTTCCACGGCCGCAACGGGGTCGTCGGCTCGGAACACGGACGTTCCGGCAACGAACACGTTGGCACCGGCGTCTCTTGCCGGTCCGACCGTACGGAGGTCGATACCCCCGTCGACCTCTATATCGGTCGACAGTCCACGTGAATCAATCGATTCTCTGAGGTGTTCGATCTTGGGGAGCGACGCTTTGATGAACGATTGTCCGCCGAATCCCGGATGCACGCTCATCACGACCACCATATTTGCGCGGTCAAGGTACGGTTCGATCGCCGAAACCGGTGTTGGCGGATTGATCACAAGGCCGATATCGAGTCCGACACGTTCTGCTTCGGCGAATACCGCTGTTGGATCGGGGACTGCCTCGATGTGGACGGTCACCCCGTGCGCGCCCGCTGACTTCATCGGCTCGAGATACGTGAGGGGATCGGTGATCATGAGATGGCAGTCGAGATACAGGTCGGTGGCCGCCGCAAGTGATGCGATCACAGGGGGGCCGACGGAGATGTTTGGTACGAAGTGGCCATCCATGACGTCAACGTGGAGCAGATCAATGTGTTCACTGACCCTTTCGATGTCAGCGGCAAGGTGCGCAAAGTCGGCGGCGAGGATCGATGGGGCGATACGTGGTGCTGTATTCATTCTGGGCGATTGTAAGGGGGTAGTGTCCCGCGTGGGAGATCGGAGCACCAATGGATCACTACCGCATACAACCGGGGTCACG
>JAUVQC010000059.1 GCA_030598305.1 Actinomycetes bacterium | reverse complement strand
GTGTCTCTGGTCTTCTTTGACGGAACCGACGGCAAGCAGTACAAGATCGTCAAGCTCGCGGACAAGTCCGATCTCTCGCCTCGTTTGTCGGACAACGCTCTCAATACGTGGGATCGAATCGTTGAAACCGTGATGCTCGCCCTTCTGGCAACCACGGTCGGCACGATGCTTGCCGTTCCTCTCAGCTTCCTCGCTGCGAAGAACTTGATGCGCGACGTGATGGTGCCCGTGATCAACCTCTCGCTCTCACTCATCGCAATCCCCATCGGTCTCGCCATCGGTATCTATGCCTCACGATGGGCAGCATCGTTACGTGCCTTCACGACCGCGAATGCGTTCACACTCCTCTTGGCACTTGTCGTCCTGGGTGCACTCTCGTGGGCACTTCTCCGCTGGACTTTCCCACCGGAGGAAACAGACGAGCCCCCAACCGTCTGGCTGCGGGCGCTGCGAGTTGTCGCCCTGCTCACGGTCGGATTCCTTGTCCTGATCGGCTCGTACATCGTTGCAGACCTGCTCATCGAGATCGGGGAATTCGCGATGGATGTCGCACCATTCGTGAGCTTCATGGGCAACTTCATCGTCAAACTCGGTGAAATCACCGTGATCGGCATTCCCATATTCTCAGCACTCATCGGAGCGTTCGTTGTCGCCCTGGCGGCGAGCAAGTTCGGTTACGTCCTCAACGCCCGGCTCGACAGGGGCGCCCTGAACGTCGCCACGCTGATCGCTTCGGCAATTGCAGGGGCAGTGGTTGGCATCGGAATCGGTGGCGTCATCGACTGGTTCTACCAGCTCGAGAACCCGCTGTTGACCGTGGTGATTCCGGCTGTCGTAGGCGCAGCTTTCGGCATGTTCATGTCGCTGAAGGCCTTGAGAAAGTCCGAATCACAGAACATCGGCCTGACCGTCTACTACCTCTCACGGACCGTCTTCAATGGACTGCGGTCGATTGAACCGCTGGTCATGGTGATCATCTTCGTCGTATGGGTCGGTATCGGCCCATTCGCTGGCGCCCTCGCGCTTGCTCTCCACACGACGGCGGCCCTCGCAAAGCTCTACTCGGAGCAGGTCGAAAGCATCAGTACCGGGCCACTCGAAGCTGTGAGGGCAACGGGGGCCACCAGGCTCCAGACCATCATCTACGCAGTCGTGCCACAGATCATCCCGCCCTACATCTCATTCACGATGTACAGGTGGGACATCAATGTGCGTATGTCAACCATCATCGGTTTCGCCGGTGGTGGTGGTATCGGATTCCTGCTCCAACAGAACATCAACCTGCTCCAGTACAGGGCTGCTGCCGCCCAGATGTTGGCAATCGCAATCGTCGTCGCATCCATGGACTACGTCAGCTCGCGTCTGCGTGAGCGCTTCGTCTAGACATGCCTGAATTCGTCCTCCGCACCCGCGAACTGGCGGAGGTGCGCGAGGAGGCGGATCTCGCTCCCGGGGGAAAACGATCGTCACGAACGCTCGGAAGGGGAACGACCGAAGAGCCTGACGCGTGGCGAACGTCCTTCGAGCGGGACCATGACCGGATACTGCATTCGAAGGCATTCAGGCGACTGAAGCACAAGACACAGGTGTTCATGAACCCTGAGGGTGATCACTTCGTCACGAGGATGACTCACACCCTCCAGGTCACCCAGATCGGCGGCGCCATAGCGCGGGCGCTGTCACTCAACGTTGCCCTGGCCGAGGCGGTCGGGCTTGGACACGACGTGGGCCACTCCCCCTTCGGACATACGGGCGAGGATGCTCTGTCCCAGTTCGTCGATGGCGAGTGGCGTCACTCTGACCAGTCGGTACGGATCTTCGAGGTGCTTGAGCCATTGAACCTCACCTACGAAGTTCTTGATGGCATCAGGGCCCATCCGTGGAAGATCGAGCAGCGCGCAACGACGCACGAGGGGAGCATCGTGCGGTTCTCAGACCGAATCGCCTATCTCGCCCATGACGCCCTCGATGCGCTCCGGGCGGACATCTTGAGTCCCACCGAGTTCCCCGACGATGTCCTCCGGGCGTTCGGTGAACCCGGTCGTGAGTGGATTCGGACGATGGTGCAGTCCGTAATCGATGAGTCTTACCGCCAGAACACGATCGCCATGGAGCCCTCCATGCTTGAGGCCATGCTCACTCTGAGGGCATACATGTTCGAGCATGTGTATCTCCGGCCATCCGCCGAGACGCAGCGTCGTAGGGCTCAACAGATCGTGCGCGATCTCGTGACGTACTACCTCGAGCACACCGACGAGATCCCTGCGAGCTACCGCCACGACGAAGCCGACGATCTCACCCAGGTCATCGACTACGTCGCAGGCATGACCGACCGCTACGCCATTTCGGCGCACGACACCCTCTTCCGCCCCCGCCTCTTCTAACCCCTCCTCGCGTACCAAGGGCGGGGATTAGGCTCCGGAGGTGGCGTCGAAGAGGAGACACTGTGCCGGGCCTTGCCAACAAGACGATGTTCATTTCCGGGGGAAGTCGGGGAATCGGGCTGGCGATTGCGAAGCGGGTCGCAGCAGATGGCGCCAATGTGGCACTCATCGCCAAGACGGCTGATCCCCATCCCCGTCTTCCGGGAACTGTCTATACGGCTGCCGAAGAGATCGAAGCGGCAGGGGGCAGAGCGCTCCCCATCGTTGGCGACATCCGATACGACGACCAGGTCGAGGCTGCGGTGACAGCGACGGTTGATGCGTTCGGTGGCATCGACATCTGCGTGAACAACGCGTCTGCCATCAACCTCTCTGGCACGGCGGACCTGTCGATGAAATCGTACGATCTCATGCAGGACATCAACACGAGGGGAACCTTTCTTGTGTCCAGGACATGCCTCCCACATCTCAAGAAGGCAGAGAATCCACACATCCTGACGCTCAGCCCACCACTGAATATGGGGCAGCACTGGTTCCAGCGGCACGCGGCGTACACAATCGCGAAGTACGGCATGTCGATGTGCACGCTTGGCATGTCGGCCGAGTTTGCGAGCGACGGCGTTGCAGTGAACAGTTTGTGGCCTCGAACGATCATCGCTACTGCTGCAGTCCAGAATCTGCTCGGTGGGGACGCTGCCATGCAACGATCGCGGAAGCCCGAGATTCTTGCGGACGCGGCGTACGAAATCTTCAACCGGTCGAGCCGGGAAGCTACCGGGAACTTCTATATCGATGACGAGGTGCTCGCCTCAGCCGGGATCGATGACCTATCCGACTATGAGTACGTCGCGAACGCCGAGCTGCAGACGGACATCTTCCTCGACGATTAGCCAACTGATATCAGCGCGATGGCTGTTGCTGCCACTCCGATTCCTATCCACTGTGTCACTGCAAGGCGCTCCTTGAGGAAGATGACGGCGAGCAGGACCGTGAACGCTGGGATCATCGCCAGCGCGACGCCGAGCACGATCAGCTCAGACGTCTGGGAGGCCACGACGAATGCTGCGAGCCCCACCGTCGTGAGGACACCTGCCAGTCCGGTCGGGAGCACGTTCGACCGCAGTATGCGTGAACCCGAGCCGACGACGAGCGCAACGGTGAATATCGCCAGCGGACCCGACATGCGACCGCTCACAACAGCCCAAACGCCTGAGTCCGTGGAGGTCATCGAATAGGTGACCACCATCGCGCCGAATCCGACGCCCGATACGAGACCGTGTAGGAGCCCGGAGCGCACGTTGATAGGGGTATCACGCACACGACCGATGAGGACGATCGCCACGATTGCCATGGCGAGGCCCACTGCAACGATCGAGGACGGACGCTCTCCGAGTACCAGGGCGACCACGATCGGAATCACGGTCGCAACGGTCGATGCCGTCGGCGCGACGATGCCGACTGCCGAGTGGGCGAATCCGCGATACATCACTGAAACCCCGAGGCCCGAACCGAGGCCCGCAACGGCTCCCAGCAGAAGATCTCGAGGGAGTGGATCCCCGCCGACGAAAAGAGCGAGGGCGAACACGATCGGTATGCCGACCAACTGGGACCATCCTGCCACGGCGATAGGGTTCCCGCGTCGCGAAGCGATCCCACCGAGCAGATCCCCGACTCCGATGACGACCGTTGCGAACGCGAGGAGAGCGACTTCAGTGGAGCCCATTGGAGGACCGTAGAAGGATCACGTTAGGTCTCGCGATTCACCCGTCTGGTTCCGTCCAGAGGGGTCCATCGAGGGTCCACTCGGGGACAGTGCCCCAGCGCTCCGAGTACACGACCTCATCGACCGGGGCACGTTGTGCAAGGCCCCACCGGCCGAGCGGATATCCGCACGGTATCGCCGCAGCGTTCTGCCACCCCCTGTCGAGCGGCACGCCAAGCAGGTCGGCAACCTCTCGTTGCTTGAAGATACCGAGGACAGTCGTCAGAGTCGTCCCGATCCCGTGACCGCGAGCTGCAAGCATCAGGCTCCACACCGCGGGGTAGATCGATGCCCCAGACGGATCGTTGCGGTGATACGGCAGGACCACCAATGGGACCTGGTCGAAGTTGTCTGCGAGCCACTGCGCCGAAGAAAGCACCCGCTTTGTCGTCTCATCACCACTCGCTTCAGCCGCTTCGCTCTTCCCCTTGTAGAACGTTGCGTTGAGCTCTGCCCATGCCTCCGCGTAGAACCGACCGAGCTCTTGGACCGTTGCACGATCAGTCACGGTCAGCCACCGCCAGTTCTGCGAGTTCCCACCAGAGGGAGACCTGACCGCAGCATCGAGCATCGCCTGGACAACACCTTCGGGAATCGGGTCGGACTTGACGCGGCGCATGGCGCGCGTGGTGTAAAGGGCTTCGTTGAGATCCATGACGTGAAACTAGCCGACCAATGCAGCGATGACACCGAAAAGAAGGAGATTGAACGATGTCCAAGCGATGCACACGATGCCGTACGCTCTCAGCCAGTCAATCCAATTGCTACTTCTGGCGGCGATTGCACGACCTATGAGATACCAAACCGGCACACTCGTAACGATTCCGAACACGAAAACGGTGAACCGTGTGACGTCGATGAACGGGAACGCGAGCACCCAGGCTGTGGGGGCTGCGACGAGGAATAGGACAGCGCCAGCCAGACTCGCCGCGAAATCGCCCATGTCCCCTCCAGACCGGAACCCGACAGACAGCGCTGCAACGATCAGCACGAACGGGAACATGAGCCCGAGAATTCCACCAAGCACCGGGGCAACCGCCGTGCGGCGGGGAGCAAAGGAGACGTCGCGGTTCACGAGCAATCACAATACAGAAGTATCGGGCTGGGCGAGTCGTTACCATCGTCCTCTGGAGGTCAGATGACAGAACCACTTGAGAACGGCGCGATCAAGATCATCGAGATCATGGGTTTCTCTGCGACGAGCTACGAAGCGGCCCTTGATGAAGCTGTCGCAAAGGCCGCCGAGAGTATCAATGGAATCACATCACTCGAGATCACCCGACAAACGGCAACCGTGCGCGATGGAAAAGTCGCCCGGTATGAGATCTCGGCAAAACTCTCGTTCGTCGTACGCTAACCGTTGACTGAATCCAGGTCGGCGGCGAGGGCCTTCCTCCTGTCATCGTCGGCTATCGATGCGAGAAGCTCCCTGGCAGCGACCAGATGCAAACTCGCAGTCTCGGAATCTCCCAAGGCGTCGGCAGCGCGGGCGACGGCCTCGTGCGCGTACCCGACATAGAAGTCGTCCACATCACCCAGCCGTGCGATGTCCAGGGCCTCAGTGCCGTACCGCAGCGCTTCATCTGGTCGACCCGCAACTGAGTACACACGCGAGATCTGCCACGCGGCCACGGACCGTGTCCTGGCG
Organism: Actinomycetes bacterium; assembly: GCA_030598305.1. The sequence goes on along the minus strand of JAUVQC010000059.1, from coordinate 1,554 downwards.
GTCACATCGTCGCAGTGGCGCCAATGCATCCGCGAAGCGTGGGCAAGGTCGATCATCACCTCGACGTCCTCGTCGGTCCGGGAATCCATGTCCAGTAAGTCCCAGGCACCGTTGAAGCAGTGCGCAGCGAAGTACTGGTGTCCTGCCGGTTCGTCGAATGATGCTGTCATGAACCTCCCCTTGTCCGGCGATGCTAGCCATGCCGCCCTGCGCTACTTTGGCTTCGCCACTACGCTCATGGAGCCGCATGAGATACCTGCGATTCCCCCGTGCTCTTCTTCCCCTGCTACTGCTTGCGTTGCTTGCAGTGGCGCCTGTACCCGCGTCCGCCCAATCAAAGAGCGATGTGAGCAAGGCAAAAGCCGCTGAGGAACAGGCCTTTGCTGCCCTTCGAGAGGCTGATGCTGAACTCTCTGAGGGTGTCGAGACGATGGAGCGCATTGAGGGCCAGATCTACAGCCTCAACTGGCGCATCGAGAAGCTCGGCATGGCGATCACCGAGTACGGGGACAACGTCACGAACCTCAAGGAACGCGCTCGCCTCGTTGTACTCGAGGCGTACACGTCGGGCGGTAGGAATCTCGTGACCACCGCGTTCACAGCCGGTACCATCCAAGAGCTGATCACATCCCAGGCGCTCTATGACGCTGCAACAACCCGCGACCTCAACCAGCTTGACCAGCTGGCTGCTGTCAGCAGGCAGATGGATCGCCTCTCGGATGAGTTGACTGTCAAGGAGGTCGAGGTAGAGCAGCTCAAGGTGGAGCACCAGGCCGTGGTGGAACATCTCGCCGAGGTACAGGAGAGAGCCTCGACGGCACACTCGACAGCGAAGGCGAAGTACGCCACGGCGTACCGTGCGTACAAAGCAGAGCTCGCCAGACAAGCTGCTGCTGCGGCTGCTCGTGCTTCGGGTGGCGCAGCGGGCATCGGAAGTCAGACCAAGGGTGTCGCGTGCCCAGTTGCCGGCTCAAGCTACTTCATCAACTCGTGGGGTTATCCGCGCTCTGGAGGACGCACACACAAGGGCACCGACATGATGGCCTCGTTCAACACGCCTCTGGTCGCAATGAATTCAGGCCACGTGCGTCTCAGCAAGCACAGCCTTGGCGGCATCCAGGTGTACGTGTACGGCGATGACGGGATCACCTACTACTACGCCCACATGTCCAAGTGGGCGAGCGGGCTCAAGAGCGGGCAGCGGGTCAACAAGGGCCAGCTGATCGGATACGTGGGTGACTCAGGGAACGCAAGGGGCACGCCCCATCTTCACCTCGGCATGATCGCCGGCGGTATCTACGTGAACCCCTACCCGACCGTCCGGGCGGCGTGCTAGTCCAGGAACTGTGAGAGGATTCGGTTGAACTCGTCGGGCTTCTCGACGGGGAGCAGGTGTCGTGCCCCGTCAACCACCACCATGGTTGCGTTCGGCGCCTCATCGACAATCGGTTGCTTGGACTCGATGGACCCGTAGTCCAGCTCGGAGGCGACAACGAGTGTTCTCGCTGAGATCGTCGGAAGCCTCTCGCGGACACTCCAGCCAATGATGGCGTT
>JAUVQC010000055.1 GCA_030598305.1 Actinomycetes bacterium | reverse complement strand
GAATCGATATCGACACGAGCCCTTGCCGTGCAACCGTCGGCAACTCTTGCGATAACGGCGAAGGCCAATCAGCTCCGTGCCGAGGGGCATCCGGTGATCGGATACGGGGCAGGTGAGCCAAATTTTGCAACGCCGTCCGCGATCGTGGAAGCCGCAGTCGTAGCCGCTCGCGACCCGAAATCGCATCGCTACTCGCCGTCGGCAGGTCAACCCTTGCTCAGGGACGCCATCGCTGCAAAGACGATGAGAGATTCCGAATACGATATCGATGCTTCACAAGTGGTTGTCACCAATGGTGGGAAACAAGCCGTGTACGAAACCTGCCAGGTGTTGCTCGATCCGGGTGATGAGGTGCTCCTCCCGTCGCCTTACTGGGTCACCTATCCCGAGGCCATCGTTCTGGCGGGTGGAGTGCCTGTAGTGGTTCCAACGGATGAGACATCCAATTTCACGGTCGCTATTGAAGCATTGGACGCGGCGGTGACAGATCGGACCAAGATGTTGATTTTCGTGAGCCCTTCGAACCCGACAGGCTCCGTGTATACAAAGGACCAGGTCCGACAGGTCGGAGAGTGGGCTGTTGAGCGTGGCATCTGGGTCATGACCGACGAAATCTACGAGCATCTTGTGTATGGAGGCGCAGAGTTCCATTCAATGCCGGTTGTCGTGCCAGAAGTGGCCGCGCGTTGTGTGGTCGTCAACGGCGTGGCGAAGACCTATGCGATGACAGGCTGGCGTGTCGGGTGGATGATCGGTCCGGCTGAGGTTGCCTCCGCTGCCACGCGTATTCAGTCGCATCTCTCGTCGAATGTCAACAACGTCGCGCAAGCTGCTGCTCTCGAGGCTGTCGGCGGCTCACTCGATGCCGTAGCATCGATGCGTGACGCGTTCGATGGCCGACGCCGCACGATGCACAGGATGTTGAACCAGATCGATGGGGTGACCTGTATCGAACCGCACGGTGCCTTCTATGCCTTCCCGAACATGCGCGGACTGCTCGAGCGACCATTGGCGGGTAGGACGGCAACGAATACAATGGAGCTTGCAGCGTTGCTGCTCGATGAGGTCAACGTCGCGATCGTTCCAGGAGAGGCGTTTGGTGCCCCGGGGTATGCTCGGTTTTCATTCGCCCTTTCAGACGCGGATCTCGCTGAGGGTCTGGAACGAATCGCCGAGCTCGTTGCTACGAGCTGACGCTGTCGAGTGAGGCGACGATGGTGCGCCACGAGTCGTTGTGTGGATCGATGATGCCCATATGGTCACATCCACCGATGATCGTGATCGGCGTCGTACCGCCTCTCAGCTGTACGTAAGCCTCTGAATGCGCGGGGGGAACGGTGTTGTCCTCCATTCCGTGGAGCATGTGGACCGGTACGTCGGGTTGACCTGTGAGCTCGGCCTGTTCCCACAACCGGGGCGCACCTGTGCGGTCTGCGCCGAGGAACATGGCCACGGGATCGTCCTCACTCCTTGCGTCGGACATCGCTGCAAGGTCGGAAACCGCAGCCAGGGGGAGAGCAGCTGTGATCGGTGATCCGTCGTGCGCAAGCCTGAGAGCGAGGTAACCCCCCGCAGAGTGCCCGATAGCGGCGACTCGACTCTTGTCGAGGCTGTACTCGGACGAATGTTCGAGGATCCATGCAAGTGCGGCTTCCACGTCCTCTGGAGCACTCCCGTATGAGCCCGGGCCTCTCGTGTACTCGATGTTCACCGTCGCCCACCCTGCGTCCACGAGTGCCACCGCCATTGGATCCATGAGATCGCGGTTCCACACGTCACTCCAGAACCCGCCGTGGATGAGTAGAGCCACCGGATGCGGTCCATCGCCTGGAGGGGTACGAATGTCGAGCACGGCGTCGGGATGATCGGCGTACATTGTGGTGGTTGGAGGCCGCACCGATTTGGCCAGGAGATGGTCGATCGCGTTGAGGTAGCCGTCGGTTCCGCGCCCGACGATTGTCAGATCACAGACGTCGGTGAGAACCGAGAAGTGACGCCACTCCTCGCGTTCATAGATGTTGGAGATGTGAACCTCGACGCTTGGAAGCTCGCATGCCGCAACCGCATCGCGTACCGAGTACGAGTAGTGGCTCAGGGCTCCCGCGTTGATGATCAGTCCGTCATAGCGCCCTGGCGCCTCACTGATGGCATCGACAATCGCGCCTTCGTGATTGGACTGAAATGCTTCGATACTCGCGGAGTACTGGGCCGCCCGATCGCGCCATCCAGTCTCGAGGTCCCCAAGCGTTGCTGTCCCGTAGATACCGGGCTCACGTGTACCGAGAAGTTTGAGGTTCGGGCCGTTGACAATGAGGATGTGCATAGGCAGGTATTGAGTTTCTCTCGTTGTCACGGACCGGTGCGCGGATCGTGGTCTGGCTGGTACTGGCGTGCGAGAACCATCGTGGTGTCATCGATGGCGCTTTGCAAGGTCTCTCGCCCGAGCGAGAATTCGTTGGCCAATGCGTTTGCGACATCCACTGGTCCAACGACGCCGGCGTCGGTGACAGCCCCTGTCACCAGTGGATCCATGTCGAGGCCGAGCACTGAGTAGATCGGTGCAAGGACATCGTTGACGACGGCGGCGTCCTCGACAACCACCATCCCGGCCACCTGAGCTGCGTTGCGAGCCAATCGTTGGCCGCATCCCATGATCTTTCCGCCCTTGAGGAGGTGGACGCTGTACCTGCCGGGGCAGTACTCACGATCGAGTTCTCCGATGGACGCATTGATGTCAAGGCTCCCGAGAGCTCGGACGACACGGTCGCCAGCGATGGTGAAACGGTCGAGCATCTCAGCCACGGGGTCCGGTGACGCCACTGTCCAGGTGAATCGGACGACACCGCGGTGGAACACGACAGCTCGTCCACCTGCGATCCGGATCGTCGGATCGAATCGGTGTGCGATCGCAATGGAAACCGCCTCGGTGAAACCATCGGTGAGGGCATCGTGTTTGCCGAAGGCAACCACCTTGTGAGGTTGGCCCAACTGCAGCGTCTCAGGGAGTTCGTTGTCAGAAACTCGGCGGAGGATCGCGCGAGACACCGCTGTATCGAGCGACGCGGAACCCGTGAGTCCGTTTCGGATGATTTGCAGTGGGAGGTCGGGCATGGATGGAAGGCTACCGGCCGTTCCGACTCCGTCTCGGGTGCTGTCGGTTATTGGAGATCCGTGCCATCCTTCCGACCATGAAACGATTTGCAATCGCTGCGTTGGCGCTATCGGTGGTCCTCGCGGGCTGCGGTGACGCGGGACTCCTTGATGGAGTTGGCGATCGCACTCGTGGGTACGTCCAGGGGGAGGAGACGACCACAACATCGATCGTGCCCGTTGTGGCAGGGACCGGGGATGAGGGTCTCATCGGTGCGACCGACGTGCAGTGGTTCAACGACGATCTTCCGAATCAGATGACGGGAACCTCTGAACGAGTGATCCGCGGCGTATGGGAGCGGGAACTCAACAGCAGGTTCGTGCAATCGTCGCGTTCCGAGATCGCCACGGCATTGCCGGCAATCATGTTTCCGGACCTTGTTCCCGAGAACGTGCGGTGGATAACCAGCCAGCTCGTTTTCGACGCATCGACAGGTGTACTCGATCCGGATACCACGGCGGCGTTCGGTCTCTGGATCTCTGACCCGTACCAGTCAGATGCCGCTCGGCTCGGTGTGCTGCGAGTTGGCAAGGCAGCAGCCGACCTCCTGCCCACGCGTTCCGAAATCGTTCCGATCATCGTTCCTGACGGGATCAGCCTCGGATGGACCGAGGCTGGACACCGGTACGAGTTGTTCTGTAGGTCAGACATCTCAGAAGAACTCTGCATCGATATGGCGCATTCAGCGGCTCCGCTGACGGGCCTTCTTCCGTAAACGTCTCGACTTCAGAGAGCGACGCGTTGTGGATTCGCCCCTCCCTTGGATGCGACATCCGAGGTCCGACATCGCGGTACCGTCCTCCCATGCACGGTAGTTCCTGGGGCGCGTTCATGCGCCACGATGAGACCAAGTCGGCGCCCGAGATCGATCGGGTGCTTGTACGCCGCGTCTTCCGGTACGCACGTCCGTACAAGGTCCATGTTGTTGTGGTGCTCGTCACGATCGTGATCATCTCCCTCCTGACGCTGTTGCCACCTCTCCTGATGCGGGCACTCATCGATGACGCGATCCCGCAGGCCGATCTTCGGATGGTCACGTATCTGGGAATCGGGATGGTCGCCGTACCGCTGATCAACGGTGTTGTCGGTGTTGTCCAGCGGCGCGCTACCGCCAAGATGGGTGAAGGGATCATCTACGACCTGCGCAGGGAACTGTTCGACCATCTGCAGCACATGTCGCTGGGGTTCTTCACGAATACGAAGACGGGCGAATTGATGTCGAGACTGAACTCCGATGTCATCGGGGCACAGCAGGCAGTCACATCCACGTTCGTGTCTCTTGTGGCCAACGTGTTCACAGTCGCAGCGACGCTGTTCATCATGGTCAGGCTCGAGTGGCGTCTGACGCTGCTCGCTGTGTCGATCCTCCCGTTGTTCATCCTTGCGTCACGTCAGGTCGGAAAGCGCCTTCGTGATATCCGGCGCAGTCAGATGGCTGCGAACGCTGAGATGAACTCGGTGATGCAAGAGACGCTCTCGGTCTCCGGTGCACTGCTTGTGAAGCTTTTTGGGAGGTCGTCCTTTGAGAATGATCGTTTCGCTGTCCATGCCTCCCACGTGCGAGATCTCGGGGTTACCCAGGCAACAGTTGGGAGATGGTTCTTCATGGCACTCGGGCTCGTGTCGGCCCTCGGTACGGCCGTGACATTCTGGCTTGGTGCCGTGTTCGTGATCAACGGGAGCTTGACCATCGGTACGATCGTAGCCCTGAGCGCCTACCTCGGCTCGCTGTACGGGCCCATGTCCTCACTGGCGAATGCGCGGGTCGAGTTCACTACGTCCATGGTGTCATTTGAGAGGGTGTTCGAACTGCTCGACATGCCGATCGATGTGGAAGAGGCTGAAGATCCGGTGGCAGTTGACGGCCTGATCGGTCGTGTCGAGTTCGATGACGTGTGGTTCAGTTATGAGTCTGCAGGGGAATCGGGTCTTGAGTCGGTGGCCCGTTTCGGTTGGCGCGACAGCGGACAGATCGATGGAGACGATCAGCGGCGAGTGGACGGATGGGCACTGCAGGGAGTGTCGTTCGAAGTGAATCCTGGTGAGATGGTTGCACTCGTTGGGCCGTCTGGAGCCGGTAAGACAACGTCCACGTACCTGGTCCCGCGTCTGTATGACGCATCACGCGGTCGAGTGCTCATCGACGGTATTGATGTTCGGCGGCTCCCGATGGACGCTCTCGCCCATGCCGTGGGTGTCGTGACCCAGGAGACGTATCTGTTCCATGACACCATCGAGGCGAATCTCCGTTACGCGAAGCCTGATGCGACCGTTGGCGAGCTCAGATCTGCGGCCGAGGCAGCCAACATATCGGACTTCATCGATTCGCTGCCAGACGGCATGAGTACACGCGTCGGTGAGCGGGGTTATCGGCTCTCAGGGGGAGAGAAGCAGCGCATGGCAATAGCACGTGTGATCCTGAAGAACCCGTCGATCCTGATCCTTGACGAAGCGACGTCGCACCTGGACGCACGCTCGGAAGCCCTTGTGCAGCAGGCGCTCGAAGGCATCATGGAGAACCGTACGTCGTTGGTCATCGCCCATAGGCTCTCGACGGTGTTGAATGCTGACAAGATCGTCGTGATCGACAAGGGCAGGGTGCAAGAGGTGGGAACACACGAAGAACTACTTGACAGGGACGGGTTGTACGCCGTCCTGTTCGAAACCCAGTTCCGAAGTGCCTCGGTCGACACATGAAGGGTTCCTCACGTGACTCGCGTGCGTGGTTTTTGGACCTCTCCCGCAGGGGGAGACACCTTGTAGGTGCAGCAGTAGTTGTATCGGTCGCTCTCGCTGCGTGTTCGGCACCGGTGATGACGGTCGAGGAATACGCCGATTCGTTGGACGTCGCCACTGACGACTACATAGGCGAGTCTCAGGCTCTCTCTGCCGCATTCCACAGGACGGTCGAGGATCAGATCTCAGAACTGGCTGCTGGGGGTGAGGGCAACCTGCTGGCGCTGGCCACTGGTGTGACGTCACGCGAGACTGTGCAGTACCTCGCCCTCCTCGAAGACGCAATGACCCGATACGGCGAGATCCTGGATGCCATGAATCCCCCTTCGGATCTGGCGAAGCCACATGACGACTACGTGGCCGCAATCGAGTCGGTCCGCATCGCGATACCAGCGACTCGTGACAGTGTTGGCGAGGCTCACGACCTGGTCGGAATCCAGGAGGCGATCACAAGCTCAGGATTCGCGGATGGCCAACTTCGGTTGCAGTCGTCGTGCCGGGCGTTGGAGGATGCAGTCAGAGCCCAAGGGCAGGGTGTCGATCTCGGGTGTACGCGACCGGTAACGGACGCCTGAGGTCTCTACACCGGTATGCCGGGTTCGATTCCGGGCTGATATGCCGTCAGGTCCTCGGCCTCCTCGGCGACCTTGCGAGGCTCGGGAACGACGAGTACCGGCCGACCGGATTCGAGCATGACCCTGGCGGACACACTCTCCCATGCATCCTGGTTGAATATCTGTTTCGTTGCACCAAGCATGACCACGTCAGCTCTCAGGTCGTCCGCTGCCTTCGAGATGGCTGCAGCGGCATCGGCTCCCTCGAGAATTCGGACGTCACACGGAATCCGCGCGCCCTCAAGTGCTTGGCGGAGAGGGTCGATGATGCGCTTGCCACGCTCGGTGAGATAGGCATCGACCACAGCATCGGCGGAATCCCGGGTTGCGTCGTCGTGGAGGGGATGCCAGTCGTCTGCATCGATGTTCTCGAGAAAGGACCTCGGAACTTCCACGACGGTCGTGACGGTTACCGATCCAGTTCCGCCGATGAGATGTCGTGCGAACTCGACGACGGGCTCCGGTGAGAGGGCCCCGGCGGTCGCAACAAGTACGTGCATTCACATGAGCATAGGGGGAGTGGGAGCAATGCGCTGGGAAGTGTCTCAGTCGGCTTCTGGATCGGGAGTTGCCCTCAGTCCCGGGAACCCGAGGTCCTTCCACATTGAAAAAGCCTCTGTGTTCGGCACATCCTCGCTCCGCTCCATCGCAAGGCAAAGACGGAATCCGAGATAGTCGCAATAGGCCTGATGGGGATCATCGTTCGGGAGCTGCTCTGCGAGCTCAATGATGAGCGGCTCGAAGACGTTGGCCCGCCATCTCATGGCAGCGACATCCTTGCCGGTGGATGACACGACACCGAACTTCGCTTCGTGGTAGGCGAGATCCGAGAGGATGATACGCGCCTGGTTGTCCGAAATGTCGATTCCGATGATCTCCCTGAGGCGTTCGGAGTGGAATTGGCGGCCACCCACCCTGACGCGGATCTTGACGTTCGTTCCATCGTCAACGGGGATCAGCTCGATATCTTCCACAGCGAATCCAAGTTCCTGAAGTCGGTTGATTCGTTGTCTGATTCTGTAGTGATCGCCAGCCGTCACGACGAGAGATGTGGTGAGTTCCTTCCACAGGCTCAGGTATCTCGCGGCGATCTCCTCGCCCAACAGCATGTCCGCATCATCGAGTCCAGCGCCCTTCATCGCAGCGATGTCGGCCATCTCGCCGGCGACGTTGACGATCATGATCTCG
>JAUVQC010000145.1 GCA_030598305.1 Actinomycetes bacterium | reverse complement strand
TCTGCGTACTTGGCCTCATAGGTGTAGAAACCGGTCTCAACGATGACTTCGCCCGGGAGCGACGCACGGGGTCCGTTGAGGACCGCCACTTCGATCTCCCTGCCATCCACACCCCTCTCGATGATCACCTTCGTGTCATACCTGAACGCATTCGAGATCGCATCCTTGAGCTCCTGGTCACTCTGTGCCTTTGCGACTCCAATTGATGATCCCTGGGCAGAGGGCTTCACGAACACCGGATAGTGGAGGGACGTGGCGACCTGCTCGACGACGCCCAGGGGATCTTCGTCCCACCGCGGACGATGCAGACGGATCCATGGTGTTGTCGGGATACCGGATGCCTGGATAACTCGCTTTGCCAGATCCTTGTCCATCGAGAGCGCGCTCCCAAGCACTCCGCACCCAACGTAGGGCACATCACACATTTCGAGCAGACCCTGGACCGTCCCGTCCTCGCCCCACGGACCGTGGAGGACCGGGAATACGACATCGAACCCGACGTCGTGGTCCGCAACCCTCAGCAGGCCACTGGGAACAGATATCTCAACAGCTCGTCCCTCAGCTCTGAAGGGCCTGAACGTCGGATCGGAGAGGTACCAGTCGCCGCTTCGGTCGATGCCGACGGGAATGACGCGGTGCCCTCCGTCCACGAGTGCGTCGTGGACGGAGACTGCAGACGCACACGAAACCTCATGTTCCGATGATCGTCCGCCGAATAGAAGAAGTACCCGGGCCATCAACAGAGGTTACCGTGGGAGCCGACGTCGATAGGGGTTTGGCCGCTTGACCGAAAGGGATCTACTCACCGACTATCGGATCCGCGTGATTCACACGGGTCTGATCATCTCGTGGTTCGCCATGATCATGTTCTCGTTATGGGTGTTGTCGCTTGATCTCGTGAACGACCTGGCCGTCGCGACAGTTCTCGGCGGCTTCGCGGCCGGATTGCTGATCATCTCGTTCGCTCCGTGGCGCACGATGCTCGACTCTGGCGTCGGGGATTGGACGATCCTTGTATGGAGCGTCGCTGCGCTCCTCGCTGTCTTCATGTATGAGACGACATCCGGAGGATCACCCAATGGCATCGGGTTCCTCCTCATCCTGTTCTTCGTAGCTGCGACCCTGCCATCGAACCGCGCTGTCATCACTCTTGGCATCGGAACCACGATCGCGTTCAGCGCCGTGTTGATCGACCAGGGTTCGACGGACGCAGCGGTATTCGCCGGTTTGGTCCTTCCCTTTATCGGTGCTGTCGTGTTCGTGCTCATGGTCTCTGTAGGTATCCGGACACAACTCGCGGCGACCGACGCTGCATACCGCTCGGTCGCCCATCGCGGAGCGGAGCTTGCACGCCAGGAACAGGAACTCAAACACCTCTACGAAGTCTCGCGAACGATCGGCGCAGGATCGAAGCTCAACGAGGTGCTCCCCGAGTTGATCGGAACCGTGGCAGATTCGGTCGAGGCCCGCATCGGACTTGTCATGTTGTATGACTCCTCAACCGAGCGGCTCGAGTTGATGTCGCCGATCTGGGTGGCAGGACATACGGTGAGCGCGGACGAGTTGTCGCTCGGACTCAACGAGCCGGGAGTGTCCCAACGGGTGTTCATGAGCGGTGATCCGATCGTCATGAATGACAGCGCGATGAATCCGTCGCGGGACCGTCTTGCCGACGAGCTGGAAGCCGATAGGCTCGCAATCGTGGCGATGCGCGTCGAGAACCGCACCATCGGCGTGCTTCTCGTCGGGGACAAAGCCACGGATTTCACCGATGCCGATATCGAGATACTCGAATCAGTCGCTGCCCCGGCTGCTCTTGTCCTCAACCAGATGGCACGCTTTGAGGAAGCGCAGTCAACAGGCGAACGCATGGCTGAGCTCGCACAGCTCAAGACCGACTTCGTTTCGGTCGTCAGTCACGAGCTCAGGACCCCGCTGACATCGATCATCGGTGCGATCAGCACGCTGCAGCGACCTGAGTTGCTCCCTGAGGACCCGCGGGCACAGCAGCTCATCGTCATGGCTGCGAAACAGGCCAACCGGCTGAGAACTCTCATCGAGGATCTACTCGTCATGTCGCGAATCGAGGCGGAGTCACTCCCCATTCGACCTGAGCGGATCGACGTGGAACCATTCCTTGTCGAGCTGCTCGAGGCTCTTCCGAACGGCGAACGGGTGACCCACGAGGCCGATTCCGACGTCGACGCCGTCATTGCTGACCCGGACCACCTTGCGCGCGTCGTCACGAATCTCGTGGAAAACGCGATCAAGTACGGCGGCGATGGCCCGATCGAGGTTGCAACGATGGCCAAGCGCAACGAGGTTCATCTCTCTGTCATCGACCACGGTCCCGGCATCTCATATGAGCAGCACGAAGTGATCTTTGAACGGTTCACTCAACTCCAGCCGCACGCGACCCGATCCATGGGTGGCGCCGGCCTCGGACTGTCGATCGTCAAGGGCCTCGTCGAAGCGATGGACGGGCGGGTCTGGTACGAGCCGACGCCTGGGAGCGGCGCGACCTTCACGGTTGCGATTCCGACCGCGGCGGTGCCTACAGACCCTCAGTGATTCCGGCCGCGACGGCATGGAATCCGCCGTCGACGTGCACGATCTCGCCCGACGTCAGCAACGCGAAATCTGACATGAGCACACACGCCATCTTCGCCACCGGCTCGGGATCCGATGTGTCCCATCCGAGGGGCGCTCGGATCTCCCAGAGTCCGTCGAACTGGACGAATCCCGGAATCGACTTTGCAGCAACCGTCGCTAGCGGTCCGGCTGCCACCAGGTTGGCCCTGATGTTCTCCGGGCCGAGGTACCTGGCGAGATAGCGGTTGACCGACTGGAGCGCGGACTTTGCAACGCCCATCCAGTCGTAGGAAGGCCATGCCGTCGAGTTGTCGAAGTCGAGGCCGACAAGAGCGCCTCCCCCGGCCTTGTTGAAGAGCGGACGGAGACCGACAGCGAGCGTCTTGTATGAGAACGCAGAAGTCACGAACGCCGCGGAGGCGGACTCAGGGGGCGTCTCGAGGAACTTCCCTCCGAGGGCGTCCTCTGGGGCGAAAGCGATCGCGTGGAGAGCTCCATCGAGCCCTCCCCATTTTTCGTCGAGGGCTGTGGCGACAGCGGCCATCTGGTCAGGGTCGGTGATGTCCAGTTCGAGGACGTCGGCTTCATTCGGAAGTCGCTTGGCTGATCGGCGGGTCAACGAGAGACCTCGACCAAACCCGGTGAGCACGACTTCCGCTCCCTGTTCTTGGGCGACGCGAGCAGCGTGCCACGCAATCGAGTCGTCTGTCAGCACGCCGGTGATGAGCAGGCGCTTACCTTGGAGCATTGGGTCCCTTTCGTTCTCGGTGCTCCAGAATAGACAACTGAATCACGCGACGGTCTTTCGGCTAGGAGACATCCCCTCCTTCTCAGGAGACATCCCCTCCTTCCTAGGAGACATTTGCCCAAGCCCGCAGGCCGAGACCCATCACAAACAGCAGCAACACGCCGTAGGTGAGTGCTGGCTTGCGAGCCATCGTTGCGCGATACACATATGCCAGGGTGAGCGTGACCACGATCACGACGCCGTAGAAGACATGGAACGGGTCCCCAGGTTTGACGTCGTTGCTGTACATGTATACGCCGGCCGCGACCTGGGCGAGGATCACCCCGAATGCCACGCCCCGTGCCCACTCGAACGCCTTTGGCGGTGTTCGTTTCATCAATGCCAGCGCGAGGCCCCAGAGCCCCACGGCCCCCGTCGTGGCGATCGCGACATAGAACCAGTACTGGTGGAACGTGTGAACGGTGTTCAGCATTGACGCCAATCCTTGAGTGCGGACCAGACGGTAGGTTATCGGCATGGTCGAACTCCATCCCCACGACATCGCCCATGGCGGAGAAGCGGTAGCACGCAGAGACGGAAAGGCGCACTTCATTGCCGGCGCCATGCCCGGAGAGGTCGTCGAGGCGTCGATCATCGAGGACCGCGGATC
>JAUVQC010000088.1 GCA_030598305.1 Actinomycetes bacterium | reverse complement strand
GTCCCCTCTGTGTACAGCCGAGGTTTCCGCCCTCGCCGATGACACGGCATCGCAGGTCTCGCCCGTTGACACGAATCGGGTCGTTGGCTCGGTCCTGCACGACATCATTCGACTCACTACGTGCCTTCACATACGTTCCGACGCCACCATTCCACAACAGGTCGACGGGCGCCTTGAGGATCAGCCGCATGAGCTCATTGGGCGTCGCGTGGCCAGCTTCAGTGTCAAGCACCTTTCTCATCTCAGCGGTGAGTTCGATTCGCTTCGCGATCCTGGGGAACACACCTCCTCCCTCCGATATCAGCGAGGCGTCGTAGTCGGACCAGCTCGACCGGTCGAGCTTGGCGATTCGATCGCGTTCCACCCACGAGACAGCCGGATCTGGGGCCGGGTCGATGAAGATGTGTCGGTGGTCGAAGGCCGCGACAAGTCTGAGATGCTTGGACAGCAGCAGGCCGTTCCCGAACACATCGCCCGACATGTCTCCGATTCCAATGACCGTTATCTCATCCTCATCAGCGTTCATCCCAAGGTCGAGGAAGTGACGTCGGACAGACTCCCATGCCCCGCGAGCCGTAATTCCCAAGGCCTTGTGGTCGTATCCCGCTGACCCACCGGATGCAAACGCGTCGTCAAGCCAGAAGCCGTAGTCGCGTGCGATTGTGTTCGCGGTGTCAGAGAACGAGGCCGTGCCCTTGTCGGCCGCCACGACGAGGTACGGGTCGTCCCCATCGTGGCGCACAACCTCGCGTGGAGGGACGACTGTACCGTCCGAGAAGTTGTCTGTGATGTCGAGCAGACCACGAATGAACACCTCGTAGCCGTCCCTCACCTCGTCATACGTGGGTCGCCCGGCCTCTGCAGGTCTCTTGATGACGAAGCCACCCTTTGCCCCCGTCGGAACGATGACAGCGTTCTTTGTCATCTGTGCTTTCATGAGACCGAGCACTTCGGTCCGGTAGTCCTCCATCCGGTCTGACCACCGCAGACCCCCACGGGCAACCGACCCACCGCGCAGGTGTACCCCTTCGATGTCGCGCGAGTAGACGAAGATCTCATAGAGCGGCTTGGGGTCGGGCATCTCCGGGACGTCTGCCGAGCGGAACTTCAGTGACAGGGATCGGCGGTCGTGAACTCGCACGTTCGCACGTTCGGTGGCGTCGATGAGGCCGAGGAACCCGCGCAGGATGCGATCCTCGTCGAGGGATGAAACGTCGTCGAGCGCCGCAACGATGCGCTTGCTGATCGTCTCTGCCTGCACGGTGTCGCTACCCGGATCAAACCTCACCTCGAAGAGCCTGACAAGATCCTCGGCGATCTGGGGGTGGGCTGCAAGGGCGTTGTCGACATAGCCGATCGAGAAAGACGGTGTCACGAGCCTCCAGTAGCTCCTATAGGCGCGCAGGATCGTGATCTCGTTGTGATCAAGTGTGGTCGACACCAAGAGGCGATGCAACGAGTCCGACTCGATCTCACCTTCCAACGCAGCATCGATCGCTTGCCCGATTCGCCCACCAGTCACTTCGATATCAAGCTCTTCGCCTTCGACTGTCAGAACACCGAAGTCATGGATGAAGGTCCCGTCCTCATCCTTGAGTCTCGTCGGCACCTCTTCGACAACAACGAGCCCGAGATTTTCGATGTGGGGCATCATTTCTGAGAGGTTGAGCTTTCCTGTTGAGCGGTAGACCGTGATCCGGGTCAGCGGATCGAGCACACCGGGGGGATTCGCCGCTGCTCGCTCGTTCTGAAGCCGGACGATCACATCCGAGTCGGATCGACTGAGCCGTTCGATGTTTTGGATGTCTCCGGCGGCGATCTCGACGCCTGTGGCGTCCTTGTAGTACTCAGGGAACTTGTCGGTCCAAGCGTCGGCCAATCGATGGGCCTCGCTGCTATCGAGACTGGCCATGAGCTCTTCGACGATGCGGTCGTGCCAGTTCCTTGAGAGCGCGACAACCTGTCGCTCGAGCTGAGGAATGTCAACATCGACACGGGCGCCCTCGTCCGTCCAAACCGTGAAGTGGATACGTGCGTCTCCTGACTCGCCGAGAGCGAGTCGATAATCCACTGCGTTTCCACCGAAGACGTCGAGGAACATGTCCTGGAGCTGTTTGCGCAGATTCGCGTTGAACCGATCTCGTGGCACGGTCACGAGCACGCTCACAGATCGGTTGAGGGAGTCCCTGCGCACGATCAGTCGTGTCGACTCTGCTTCCTCGGTCTCGAGGAGTTCACTGATCGTGTCGCCGATCGCATCGATGTCCATCGAGAACAACTCGTCTTTGGGGAGCGTCTCGAAGAGTCCCACGATCGACTTGTAGTCGTGGGAACCCTCGATCACATCCTGGGTGGCGAGGATCGCATTGAGTTTCTGACGGAGCACAGGCATGCTCGCTGCCGTCCCCAGATACGCCTTCGATGTGAACAGTCCGAGCAGGCGGAGCTCAGTTGTCATCGCTCCGTCATCTCCGATGCAACGAAGCCCGATGTAGTCCATCCGCGCGTCCCTGTGGACGGACGAATGCCGATTCGTCTTGGAGATGACCATCTGGACACCGCCGACATAACGCTCCTGGAGTTGTGTCGGGAGGTCACTGAGAGGTGTCGACACGGGCTCGAGATCGGGGTCGCGAAGGATCCCGAGACCCGAGGCCACGTTCGGCACGATGCAGGGGCCCAAACCCGCGTCCGCAATGTCGTATACGCGGTAACCGAGGAAGACCATGTTGTCATCGAGCAGCCACTCGAGGAATTCGACCGTCTCTGAGATCTCCTCGAACGAGTAATGGTGAACGCCATCCTTGGCTGCGCGCATCATCTCGCGAACAGCGGACTGCAATGAACCGAAGTCCGCAATGACCTTCGAGAGATCCTTCAGCGTCTCGGTGATCGACCGTCCCAGGGACTGGGACTCGTCATCGGTCAACTCCCGATCAAGCTCGAAATGCTGCACGGACTCGCGATGGGGCGCCCCTCTGGCCTTCACGATCGCGTCGAGGTGCCCATCCTGATCACGCTCTGCACCGATAACCGGATGGAGATGCCTGACAACGTTCGCATCGACCGTCGCGACAGCAATCGAGACGGAGTCGACGAGGAACGGCCGGTCATCGGAAACAACCTGTACGACGCTCCCGGGCGTGGTGTATCCACACTGTGCACTCTGCGGCCTGAACACACGGATCATGTCCTCACCAGCCGGGCGATCACTTGCGAATGCCAGAAGATCACAGATCTCGGCGAGAAGCTGCTCGGGTGTGAGGTCAGGGACATCGACCTCGGGGAGCCTCCGCAGATACATACGGACGAACGGCTCCATCACAGCGCGTTGCTCGTCGGATTGGTCGGCAGGGATCGCGGCGAGAACTCGCTCGATGACAGATGATTCAGGCGTCTTGTCGCCCGTGGGGCCAGTCATGTCCGCGAGGCTAGACACGTCGTGGTCACGATGGGCGATTATCGAGCCAAGACACGCGGAGAACGCTACATTTCACAGCGTTCATCGTCGACGGAGAAGCCATGGCCAACCCCACCCTTTCAAAGCAGTTCGGAGCCCTCCCGGAGAACACCACCGCGTCGAGCGCCTCAACAGACGCGATCCTCCAGTCGAACAAGATTCCATTCACGCCCGGTGTGGCAGAACCCATGACGATCAGCGGAACGATTGCCAAGACGGCGTTCCTCCTGGCGCTCGTCGTCGGCGCGGGCATGTGGGGTTGGGGCCAGGTCGAGCCGGAGGTCGGTGCCATCGACATCCCCGGTTGGTGGTTCCTCATCTTCATCGTCACACTCGTGCTTGCGATCGTGACAGCCTTCAAACCGCAGATCGCCAAGTTCACCGGTCCGCTCTACGCGCTCTCGATGGGTGCAGCCCTCGGTGTGATCAGCCATATCTACAACGCCGAGTTCGACGGCATCGTGCTCCAAGCCATCATGGCGACCGCCGGGGTATTCGTCGCGATGCTCGTGTTGTTCGTCACGGGGGCCATCAAGGTGACAGCGAAGTTCCGTGGCATCGTCATCGGTGCGACGCTCGGCATCGTCGTCTTCTACTTCGCCACGTTCGTCATCAGCATGCTCGGCGTTTCGATCCCGTTCTTTTCCGGCGGTCTGGGGATCCTCTTCTCGGTGTTCATCGTCAGCATCGCAGCGCTCAACCTGATGCTCGACTTCGATCTGATCGTGCGTGCAGAGAGCGCTGGGGCGCCCAGCTACTACGAGTGGTACGGGGCGTTCGGCCTGATGGTCACGATCGTCTGGCTCTACATCGAGATGCTCCGCCTCATCGCCCTCTCCCGCAACTGAATCCAAACCCAGGGTTCCTGAACCGGTATGTGCCGCAGCGAGCCCACAGAACGCACCGTTGGAGACCCCAGCGCCTTCAGCTAGCGTGAGCGCATGCCCAACAGACTCCAGGATGCAACCTCGCCGTACCTCAAGCAGCACCAGGACAACCCTGTTGACTGGTACGAATGGGGTGAGGACGCGTTCGCCGAGGCGGAGCGACGCGATGTCCCGGTGATCCTGTCGGTCGGGTACGCAACCTGCCACTGGTGCCATGTGATGGCGCACGAGTCCTTCGAGGACGAAGAGACCGCCGGGTTCATGAATGAGCAGTTCGTCAGCGTCAAGGTCGACCGCGAGGAGAGACCGGACATCGACCGAATCTACATGGACGCTGTGACCGCAACGACCGGCCGGGGCGGCTGGCCGATGACCGTGTTCCTCACACCAAGGCAGAAGCCCATCTTCGCCGGGACGTACTTCCCCAAGGAGACGTTTGGTCACCATCCGTCGTTCATGGACGTGATGACCGCCGTACTCGACGCCTGGGACACGAACAGGTCGGGTGCGCTCGAACAGGCAGACAACATCGCTGCATCGATCTCCTCGCGGCAAGCCGACTCGGCACCCCTCCCGAGCCTCGTTGACATCCAAGGCGCGGTCGTTGCCATGTCAAACACATTCGACAGGGTCAACGGTGGGTTCGGGACCGCTCCGAAGTTCCCCCAGGCACCCTCACTCGAACTGCTCCTGAGGATGGCCGCGCTCCACCCCGAGACCGATGCCGCGAAACACAGTCTCGACATGCTCGTCCGACAGCTCTCAGCCATGGCAAAGGGCGGCATCTATGACCACCTCCTTGGCGGGTTCGCCCGCTACTCGGTTGACGCCCAGTGGTCCATCCCACATTTCGAGAAGATGCTCTATGACAACGCCCAGCTGGCTCGGGTCTATCTGCGGGCGTGGCAACTCACCGACATAGCGAAGTTCAGAGAGGTCGCCTCTGAAGTGCTGGATTACCTCGACGTTGCGATGGCCGACACAGATGGCGGCCTGCACTCGGCCGAGGACGCCGACTCAGAGGGAGAGGAAGGCAAATTCGCCGTGTGGTCCTGGGACGAACTCGGCGAGGTACTCGGCGATGATCGCGACCTTGCATCGGCGATCTACGGTGCGACACCAGAGGGCAACTTCGAGGGAGCGAACAATCTGCATCGTGTCGCCCGCCTCGATGAGGTCGCAACGGCGACTGGTCTCGAAGTCACGGAGATCGAAAGACGCAAGACCTCCATCGATGACCGATTACGCACGGCTAGAGCAGAGCGCACGCCTCCGAGCCGGGACAACAAGGTCGTCACGTCGTGGAATGGTCTCGCGATCCGAGCATTCGCCGAAGCAGGCGCGATCCTCGGTGAGTCGCGCTACCTGTCCAGGGCTCAGAAGATCGCCCACTTCCTTCTGACGCAGGCGTCACCTGAGGGTGCACTTGTCCGCTCCTGGCGAGACAAGCCGGGGAGTCGTGCATTCGCAGATGACCACGCGGCACTCGCGATCGGGCTGTACACGTTGTACCAGTCCACAGGTGACGAACGATGGTTCGAGGCCGCAGAGAATCATGTCGTCCAGCTCAGGAAACACTTCCCAGACCCGGCCGGCGGCTTCTTCAGCACGTCCGAAATGTCAGACGAGCTCATCACACGCCCCAAGGCGATCCAGGACAACCCGACCCCATCTGACAATGCACTGGCCATGGAAGCGCTGCAGCTGCACGC